>CBDTYC010000322.1:0-3061 GCA_965364495.1 uncultured Yoonia sp.
AAAGAACTGACCGGCAGCGACAAGGCGTTAGCTCTTGGGTATTCCAACGGCGCGAATATTCTGGCGTCTGTCGCGCTCGACCAGCCTGATCTTGTTGATGATCTGATCCTGATGCACCCGCTGATACCCTGGTCGCCTGCGCCGCAAGCGGGCTTGGCCGGACGCCGCGTTCTGATCACTGCCGGCAAACGGGACCCGATCTGCCCTGCACCTTTGACATTATCACTTGTGGACTATCTCAAAGTCCAAGGTGCAGACGTTACCGTACATTGGCACGCAGGCGGTCACGAAATTGCGCAATCCGAAATCGACGCGATCGCGCAATTCGCCCGAGGCTAGAACGGGCACTTTGCGGTAATCCGCATGCCCTGCCCGCCGTCAGGGTGACGAAACTGCAAGGTTTGCGAATGTAGCATCAGGCGCGGAAAATCGGCTGCCGCGCCTTTTGCATAAAACGGATCACCCAAGATGGGATGACCCAAGGCAAGCATATGCACCCGCAACTGATGGGATCGCCCCGTGCGCGGCATCAACCGCACGCGAGTTTCGTTTTCCTTGGTCCCAATCACGCGCCAATCGGTGACCGCTTGCTTGCCGTTCTCGTGATCAACCATCTGCAACGGCCTGTTCGGCCAGTCCACGATCAACGGCAAATCCACGGTTCCGGTCTTTTCCGCCATATTTCCCCAAACCCGCGCCACATAGGTCTTTTTCGTCTGCCGCTTTTCAAACTGCAGGCCAAGGTGCCGCTGCGCATGCGGGGTCAGCGCGAAAATCATCACGCCAGAGGTGTCGCGGTCCAACCGATGCACCAAAAGCGCCATGGGAAACACCGCCTGCACACGGGCAATCAGACAATCCGTCAGGTCAGGCCCCTTACCGGGTACCGACAAAAGCCCGCTTGGCTTGTCGACCAACAGGACTTCGTGATCATCATGCAAGATCACCAACGGATCTTGCGGGGGGTTATAGTCGCTGCTCACCCGTAAACACGATCGCCGAAAATGGCCGATCCGACACGGACATGCGTCGCCCCCAGCGCAATCGCGGTTTCAAAATCACTGCTCATGCCCATCGACAAACCCTTCAAGCCATTGCGGGCAGCGATCTTGGCAAGCAGTGCGAAATGCAACGACGGTTCTTCATCCACCGGCGGAATGCACATCAATCCCTTCAGCGGTAGATCAAGCGCACGCACCTCGGCCACGAAATCATCAACCTCGGCCAGCAAAACGCCGGCCTTCTGCGGCTCTTCGCCGGTGTTCACCTGAATGAACAGGTCAGGACAAGTGCCAAGGTCCTGGGCATGACGCGCAATGGTATTGGCCAGCTTGGGGCGGTCGACCGTATGGATCGCCTCTGCAAGCTGCATTGCCTGTTTGACCTTGTTGGTCTGCAGTGGACCAATCAGGTGCAATTCGACACCTTTATATAGTGTACGAAAATCCGGCCACTTGCTGGCCGCCTCCTGAACCTTGTTTTCACCAAAGATTCGGTGACCCTCGTCTAGAATCGCTTGGACCCGTTCATTGGGCTGTACCTTTGATACAGCAATCAGGCTTACATCCGCCAAATTGCGGCCGGCCCGATCACAAGCGGTCGCAATGCGGGACTTTATTTCGGCAAGAGGCATGCAAGGCTCCAATAAATAGGGATCACGCTAGGTTTCGGCCTGAAATACGGTTATTTCCCTGCAATGTCATGGGTCAATATTTGTGTGACCTTGATGCATCATTTTAGTCAAAGCGCCCAAAATGGCCCCAAATCCACTTGAGTGTGAAGGGCGATAGGCGCAGATAGACGCCAATGCTAGACAATCTGGCATTCTTGGGAATGCACAACACACGAGGGAATTAATCCATGAAAAGCATCCTTCTCACAACAACAGCTATCGTCGCATTTGCGGGCGTTGCTGCTGCTGACGGACACACAAACTTTAGCTTCTCCGGCGACTCGACGCTGGGTTACAACAATGATGACGTATTCGGCGAAGACGGTTTCTACTGGGACGCAAACGTCGCTGTTAAGATGTCCGCTGAATTGAACAACGGCCTGACAGCAACTGCTGGCTTCAACATCGAAATCGATGACGAAGGTACAGATGTTGACGCAGGCTCAACAGGTCTGGGCTTGGGCAACGACTATATCCTGATCTCCAACAGCTACCTTCTGTCCGTGACATCCGAAACAGCTGGCCTGCATTTCGGTGACACATCTTTCGCAGCTGAATCAAAGTGGGCAGCTGCTGGCGATATGGAAGCTGACCAGTTCTCCGAAGCTGACGGTGAAGTCGTTCTGCGCGGCGACGTAATGTACAGCGGCATTTCCGCATCTGTATCTTACGCAGTTGCAAACGTAGACGGCGGTTATGTTGCTGACGACGGCTCTGAAGGTGCTGGCGATCAGTTGTCTTTCGGTGCGTCCGGCGCATTCGGCACGGTCAACTTCGCAGTTGCATATCAGGCAGAAGCTGACAACCTTGGTTACTTCAGCGGCAATGGCGACTTCACAGACGAGTCAGTCATGGGTGTTTCTGCTGGCACAACTGTTGCCGGTGCGGACATCACTGTTGCCTACGCACAGAAGACTGGCCTTGTAGCTGCTGATGACCTGTCATCGATGGGTATCAATGTTTCTTACCCAATCGGTCCAGTAACTGCGACTGTTTACTACGTCTCTGAGACAAATGACGCAGACGACGCAGAAGACAACTACGGTCTGACAGTTGCTTACGCAGACGGTCCAATCACTGCCAAAGTTGACTACGACAACGACCAGGGCACTGACAAGTGGAACATCGACGGTTCTTACGACACAGGTCTTGGCCTGACAGTTCTTGCTGGTATGCAGAACGAGAACGAAGGCGACGACGCTGATTACTACGTTGGTGGTACATACGATCTTGGTGGCGGCGCGAGCATTCTTGCTGTTTACGCCAACGACGAAGATGGCGACCAGGAAGACGAAATCGGTGCTGGTGAGTACATGCCAGGTACAACAATCGAGGTTTCCTTCTCCTTCTAATCGAAGCAGAAGAACCAAAAAGAGAGCGGTCCCTTGC
>CBDTYC010000323.1:0-3061 GCA_965364495.1 uncultured Yoonia sp.
GCCCGCCGTGTTGAACAAAGTCCGAAACCGACTGCGTTCGGCCAGTTCAAATTGTGTAATCGCGCGATCGTTGACGGAAATCACCGTCGCCAGTTCGCCTTGGGCGACTGACGCCGTTGGTCCTGCCAGCATGAACGCGCACGCCATAACCCCCGCGACGATTGCACCATAGCCCATCTTGAAACTCTTCATTCGTTCTAATTCCCGCAGCCTGTTGCGATCCCGCCTGCAGCCCGACCGGTCGAAAATCCACCAATGGAACCACTTAGGCCAAATGTTGTTGTCGGGTCTACCGTACTGGAAGACGTATAGCGGCGCGAGACCGAAACGTCGATGCTCACGCATTCGTTGCGCCATTCAACGCCAAGCCCCGCACTCACGGGCCGATCTGCCGCCAGATCATAGCGTCCGTCAGCCAGAAGCGTCCAGGATTTACTAACATCGAAAGCCCCGTCCAGCGTCCATTCTGAAATTCTTTCGGGCCGCCCTTCGGCGGCATCAGGTGTTTGCCATTGATAATTCGCGGCAAGTCCAATTCTGTCATTGCGCCAAGCGATCCGGCTGTCTGCGACCGTCAATCCGCCGTCATCGGCCCAAAGACTGCGCGCATCAAACAAGAACCCGTCAGGTGTTGTGACCTGTCCGGACAAAAGCCAGTCGGATTGTGTGTCATCCAAGCCCGAGGACAGTGTGAAGTCTTCGTTGGTTTCTTGTTTGATGACCCGCCCGAACGTCAGGGTTGACGTTGCACCGGATACACCAAAGCGCGTCCATGTCAGACCGGCGGCAATCTGGGGGCCGGTCTGGATGGCGTCTTCGCCTGCAAAACGGGAAACAGCGAAAAGGTTTGCGCGATCCAGCTCGCTTCGTGTGCTGTCTTCGTTTGGCGGTACCGCACCGAAGGTTTCGGCCCATCCGACATAAAGCGTGGGTTCAAGCACGTCTGTTGTCCCGGTTGCGTTGTAACTTGCCAGCGGCCAGCGCAATGTCACGCTCCCATCGGGTACGAAGCGTACATCTGACGTTTCATAGGCTACATCATCATCAATCAAATAAAGGTCTACCTGCGCGCCGAGTGCCGCCTCTGCGACGATCCCGTTGCTTGAAATCCAGGTGTTTTGCCAGTTGGTGGCAACACCAGCGCGGGTCACATCGCGGCCTTCGTCGCCATCCGTGTTGTTCGTCCGGTAGGCCGCATCAAGGCTGGCGCGGTAATCAAGTGTGCCGCCGATCGCAGGGGTCAACTGTGCCTCGTACCCCAACTCGACAATAAAAGGGGGAAGCGATGTGTCGTTTTCATCTTCGCGCAGGGATTCGTAATATGTCAGCCGCGATTGAAACAGGTCTGTTGGTCTGGCACGCACAAGCGACACGGCACTATCGAGCCGGTCTTTGCCAGAGTAGTCATAATCCAGAAGATAGGCCGGATCACTGGACGTCTCGAAATCAAAGGCCAGCTGAAAACCGTCAGACAGATCGAAATCACCTTCGGCAAAAAGATAGCCGCGGTTGTCATCTGTTAACGTGTCGTCGCTGACGGCACCTGTGATGCTGATTGCGCCATTGGTCAGGGCCTGACGATAAGTCAGCTCCAGCGTTTTTGTTTCCGCAGACACATAGGGTGTCACGGTCAAATCGCGGGAATCGCCCAGAGTTATGAAGTAAGGGACCTTGATACCCGAGCCGAGTTGGGTCGTGTTGCGTTGTTCCGGAACCAGAAAACCCGTGGACCGCGACAATGACGGGTCGGGCAGGCGCATTCTGGGCAGCCAAAACACGGGGACATTGCGGATTCTGAACGTCGCGTTCTCGAAATAGAGCTGCTGCTCTTTGGTGTCATGGATTACCCGCTCTGCTCGGATTTCCCACAAGGGGGGCCGGTTCCCACAAACGCGGCAAGAAGTGGCAGAGGTTTTGTAAAGCTGGGAATAGCGCCCTTGTTGCCGGTCGATTTGCGCAGCGACAAGCTGAAGCTGCTGGTCCAGCACAATCCGTGCGCCCTGCAAAATGCCGTTTTCCAATCGGGGATCAAGCGTCGCTGTGTCTGCTGTCAGGATGGTGCCATCGCTTGCGCGGATGAAGATCGGCCCTTTGATCTGCAAAGTGTCGCTTGGACGATCATAAAGGATTTCGCTGGCGGTCAGTCGGCTACCTTCAAAGATAACCTCCACATTGCCGGTTGCGATTAGTTGGTCTTGTCCGTTCAGGCGTACGCCGTCAGCCACAAGGGTCGCAGCCCCTTGTGCCAAGCTCGACTGTGGGAACCACAGCAGGAATATCAGGACCAGCGCGCGCATCAGCCGTCCTCGTTATGTAAAAGCGCACCAAGCGAAAGGCCGATTGCGGCCAACGGTGGTGCCCATGCAGCCAGTACAGCCGGCAAATCGCCATTCTCGCCAAGGACTTGGGCAAAGTTGCGCACAAAATAAAGAATGAAAGCGAGCAAGACAGCGCTCAGCACCATCAATCCTGTCCTGCGACCGCGTTGATGGCGCATTGTGAAACTGGCAGCGACCAGCACCATTGCAATCAGGAATGCAGGCAAAGCGAGTTCGGCATGTAGCCACACCAAATGCCGCTGCGCCGAAAAACCCGCTGCTTGCAGTCGGTTGATAAAGGCGGGTAATTCCCATACCGGAATTGACGAGGGTGTTCCAAAACTATCCCGAATTTGGTCGGGGGTCAGTGTGGATGGCACCGAAAGCTGCGGCAACCGTTCTGACGCGGCTTCGGGGACCGTTTCACCCAAGAGGGGCCACGATTTTACGCCGCGCAAAACCCATGCGTTTGACGAAAGCTGTGCTGATCCCGCGTTGATCCGCTTCTCGGGCGTGCCCTCGGGGGTAAATGTCAGGAAAGAAACACCCGTCAGTCTAGTGCCGTCAAGGTTGGCTCTCTGGGCGCGGATCACGGTCTGGCCAGTGTCGTCGCCTTGCCGCAGCCACAGCCCCGATGACCCCAACGACAGGATCGAGCTGCTACCCCGCAACGTGTCGCTTCTGGTTTCATAGGCCTTTGATGTTGTCGCGACGATAGGATTGAAAACGCCGACACAGAACAG
>CBDTYC010000324.1:0-3043 GCA_965364495.1 uncultured Yoonia sp.
CGCCACCTCCACCGGAGCCGCCTTCGCCCGCCCCGCCTTGGTTCCCGCTACCGCCTTGGCCATCGCCGCCTGCCGTTTCCGACCCGCCACCCTGTCCACCACTTTGCGCATAGCCAAGGTCAACCGCAGTCAAAGTCAAAGCACCCGCCGCGACACCCGCCAGCATGGTCGATTTCAAAGAAGGATTAATGAGATTTTTGAGAATTGTCATGGTTTGCTCCGTTTTGAAATTTGCGATCAATTCGCTTGGATCGCTCAAGGTTCCAATCTCTTGGTCCACCTGAAAATTAGCAGCAGGTGGTGCTCGGCAATTGACATATCTCAAAATTGGAATGTGACATTCGGAACTTCGGGAGCTTTCAAGTTTCCACGAAAGATGCACCGTTCCGCTTCGTCGTTCGCATCCTGCCGGTCTGATCCAGATCAAGGCATCGTTGGCACCGCACAGATAGCATGATCGCATCAAAAGGAGCCATGTCATGTACAAGAACATCCTCGTCCCTGTTTCCTTCGAAGCTGACCGCAATGCCCAAGGTGCAATGGAAATCGCCCGGGCGCTTTGTGCGGACGGTGGCATCATCACCTGTTTTCACGTGATCGAACAACTGCCCGGATATGCGGCCGAATACCTGCCCGAAGGCTATCTGGAGGCAACAAAGGCCGAAGTTACCGGTGGTTTGAGGGCTTTGATTGAGGGCGTGCCCAATGCAACCACGCTGGTCGTTGACGGTCATTCGTCGCGCACAATTCTGAACCATGCCGACAACAATGACATCGATTTGATCATCATCGCCAGCCACCAACCGGGTATGCAGGACTACTTGCTCGGCTCTACCGCGGCCAAGGTCGTGCGTCATGCCAGATGCGCAGTGCATGTTCTGCGCTAAAACGCGACGACTTGTGACGGTTTCGCGCTAGTCGGCGTGAGACTGTCCTGCTACGCCACGGATATGCCGATTTTGACCGACAACATTCGTGGTGCTCTCATCATGATAGGCGCGATGTGTGCCTACACGTTCAACGATGCTTTTATGAAGGCGTTGGCCGACGAAATCCCGTTGTTTCAGGCCATCTTTTTTCGCGGCATGGCGGCGGTCATCTTTCTGACCATCCTTTGTCGGCTGATGCGGCAGTTGCGTTTTGATTTGTCGCGCCGTGACTGGGCACTTGTCCTGATCCGCACCGCCGGCGAGATCGGCGGCACCTATTTCTTTTTGATTGCGTTGTTCAACATGCCCATCGCGAATGTCAGCGCGATTTTGCAGGCACTGCCATTGGCCGTCAGCCTGGCCGCGGCATTGGTTCTCGGGGAAGCGCTTGGCTGGCGCAGGCTGACGGCGATTTGCGTGGGCTTTGCGGGGGTCTTGATGATCATCCAACCCGGTGGCGAAAACTTTAGCGCCTACAGTATGAGTGCGTTGGCATCCGTCGTCTGCATTACATTCCGCGATATTGCCGTCAGGCGGATGTCGCGCAGCGTTCCTGCAGTCTTTGTTGCGTTGGTTGCTGCGGTTGGTGTGACTTTTATGGGCGCTGTGGGGTCGTTGTTCATCGACTGGGTGCCGTTCAGCGCGACGTCTGGGCTGCAATTGGCAGGTGCCACGGGTTTCCTGATTTTTGGCTATATTGCATCTGTAAACGCTATGCGTTTTGGCGAAATCGCATATGTGGCGCCGTTCCGCTACACCAGTCTGCTGGTAGCACTGGCGCTTGGCATTGTTATCTTTGACGAGTGGCCGAACGCGCTGGCGCTGTGCGGGGCGGGGGTTGTTGTTGTGACGGGTCTGTTCACGCTTTATCGCGAATCCAAATTGAAGATCCGGCAACCGATGGTGCCGGACCGCATCAGATAGACCTAGTTGGCAGTTCCAAAGAAGACCCCGTCAACGTCAAATTCCAGATCACCTATGCCGTCACCTTTGGCTGACCCGAAAACGGCGTCACCACGGCCGATGTCGTCAACAACATTGCCTTGCAACTGTAGCAACAGGTTGCTGTCTACGGCAAAACCCCGGTCGTCCACGCCCACAATATCGCCAGATGCAAAGGCGTCGATCCGCCCCGCGCTTTCCGTACCATCGATCACGAGCCTGCCATCAAACCGCTGGCTGGGGCGGCCATCGGGGTCTATCAGATTGGTATTGGTCACCTTGCCGCCAACGCTGTTGGACGCGAACCCGACATTCATTTCCAGATCACTCAGGATGCTACCTTGCAGATCGCCGCTGACATCCGCGCCCAGCTTGCCGATGTAAGTGACGCTGCCCGTCGGAAGGTCTTGTGTCGCGGTATAAGGCAGTCCGCCAATCGCGCGCGCCTCTTCAAAGCTGCGTCCGACCTGTGCGGCAGAGACTGTCGGGGGATTTGGTGCACTACAGGCTGATACTGCGGCAAGTGCCAATGCACTGTTAATGAATTGGTTCATCGCGGACTCCATCATAAGAAAAGGGCTGGCGGTTCTACGCCATGTTTTCAGTGATGCGAGCCGTTGAGGTCGCTAGGCAATATTGATCGGCTGCTAGGCGATAACATTGGTTTGCGATGTCAGTTGTGTTCAGGCTCTTCACCCTCGACAGTGGATCGGCTTGGCGCTGTTGACAGGGTCCCCGACTCCTCATATACGCCGCTCATCCGGGCTGAGGGGGAACCTTCGTCGTCCCGATATCATACCACGTAGTGGCCAAGAACCGAGCAATTATCGCTTTGTTCCTCTGGAGCTCACCGCACCGAACCTCCGGTAAGGGTTCGACTGCGGAATTTTTGTGCTTTCCGAAGTGAAAGCATGTTTTGAAACCCGCGTTTGCCGGACGCACCATGTGAATAGATGGGAACATCAAACGATGCCAACGATTCAGCAGCTGATCCGCAAGCCGCGCCAGCCAAAAGTCACACGATCCAAGTCGCTCCACATGGAGGGATGCCCACAGAAACGCGGTGTTTGCACACGTGTTTATACAACGACACCAAAGAAGCCGAACTCGGCGATGCGTAAGGTTGCCAAAGTGCGCCTGACAAACGGCTTTGAGGTCATCTCTTACATTCC
>CBDTYC010000325.1:0-2996 GCA_965364495.1 uncultured Yoonia sp.
CATGCGAATTGACCAAATTTCCATTTTTGATATGCATATCTGCATGGATTGGCGTGCTGTGAAATTTGACTGGAACAAAGCCCGCGCCTTTTTGGTGACGGCAGAGGAAGGGTCTTTGTCTGCGGCTGCCCGTGCCTTGGGTATGGCCCAGCCGACGCTCGGGCGTCAGGTTGATGGGCTGGAACAGGAACTTGGTGTTGTCCTGTTTGAACGTGTCGGCCGAGGCTTGACGCTGACCCCAAGCGGCATGGAATTGTTAGATCACGTGCGCGGCATGGGTGAGGCTGCAGGCCGCGTTTCGCTTACCGCCCTTGGTCAAAGCCAGGCGCTGGAAGGCGCGATCAGCATATCGGCGAGTGAAATCTACGCCTCTGTCCTTTTGGCCCCGATTGTTGCCAAGCTGCGTGTTGAAGAGCCGGGAATTGATGTGGAGGTTGTCGTGTCCAATCACGCAAGTGATTTGCTGCGCCGCGAGGCCGACATCGCAATCCGCCATTTCCACCCAACAGAACCGGATCTGATCGCCAAAAAGATCGGCATGGCGGATGCGATCTTGTATGCCGCACCCAGCTATGTTGAGAAACTGGGCCACCCGTCAAAGCCCTATGATTTACGCCACGCCGACTTTGTGAACATGGATCGTACCGGGGTGATGCTGAAGGGTCTCAACAGCCTTGGGCTGGGCCTGACAGAGGCCAACTTTCCACTGCTGACTGAAAGCTATTTGGTGATGTGGGAATTGGTAAAGCATGGGGCCGGGATCGGTATTCTGGATGCCTACATCGGGGACGCCGAACCTAAAGTAATACGGGTCTTGCCTGATCTGGAACCACTTTCCTTTCCAATTTGGCTGGTCGCGCACCGCGAATTGACGACAAGCCGACGGATCAGGCGGGTCTATGATTTCCTGATCGAAGAATTGAAGCGTTAGTGCCGTTCAGCTGTGCCGCAACCGGCTCAGTGTTACGGGCGTGACCCCCAAGAACGACGCGATAAGTGCATGGCCAAAGATGTCTTCATGGCCGGGATAGCTTTCGCGAAACCACTTCAGCCGATCCGCCCCACCAAGCGCCGCAAGACACCACTCCCGATCCGCTTTCTGGCTGAGGGAGTCCCGTAAGACACCATTGGCCCAATTGCGAATAGGCTCTGATGAAATCATCAGCTGTGTCAGATGATCGCTGTTCACTCGGGCAATCCGTGCGTCGGTTGTCGCGGTGATCGAGACAAGCGACAGACCCGCCCGCGTGCGTGCAATATTGGGCGTCACAACACTAGGTCCTGCGTAGAAACCCACGCAGACCTCTTTGCCGTCAGGATCGCTGATGGTGCTTATAAGGTGGCCGTCCAACACAATGATCTCATCGATATGACGGGCTTCTTGACGTACGATATCTGCCTTTGCCGCCACCTTGGAGGTGGTCCATTCAGAAGCGAATTCTTCGACGCTGCCGCCCTCAGACAAGTCAGGTGATTTTAACAGAAACGTCGGCAAATTCATTCTGGCAGGCCTTATCAAATGATAATGCGGGGAGCTTTGTTTGAGCGCATCTATTGCACAAATAAAGGAGTTTGGAAAATGATTGATAGAATTTGCACCCGACATTCGGGGTTGGCAGCTGTTGGCTGCGGACTGGCTGCTGCGACGGTTTACTATTTGATGACAACCGTCACGCTCTCACATCTTGAGGCTATATCTGGGCATGTGCCATTTGACATGCGCCCATCGGGATACGGTCTACAGGATGCCACAGCCCTTCTTGATGGCTTGGGCGCTCAAGGGCGTAGCTATTACCTGACGCGCCAAATACCGCTCGATACAGTCTATCCGGCCTTGCTCGCGTTGACTCTGGTCACTACGATTTGCTGGCTTGGGCGACGAATACCCAAGAGCAGACTGGTTCGCGTCGGCGTTGCTATTTCGGTCGGCAGTGCGCTATTTGACTACGTCGAAAACCTTGGAATCATTGCGATGATTTGGAGCTGGCCAGACGTTTCGGCTCTGAATGTGTATGCCGCTACCACGGCGACAATCCTCAAATCCGTCCTTACAACATCTGCCGTTCTGCTTACACTTTGCATTGGTTTCGTCTGGATGCGACAGCCCAAACGCGGGCCATCACCCAGGTGGTCGACTGGCATTGCGAAGAACGGGTGAGCACATGTTGGATTTATTGAGAATTCAACAAGTCATGTTCTGGTTCTTGTCTATTGTTGTCGCCCTTGTTTCCTATCGATTTGTTGTGCTGGGGCTGGATCAGGCATTTGCGGGCGCAACCCACCAACTTCTGACATCCAAGGAAGCGTTCTACTTGCACATCATAACTGCGCCGATTGCGCTTTTCATTGCGCCATTTCAATTCTCAACGAGATTTCGCGCACAATCAATTCGCAGACATCGGTTGATGGGCAGGATATATTGCGGCGCGGTCTTTTTGGCAGGGATTACCGGCGTCATGATTGGCTTCAACGCCAATGGTGGCCTGATCGCTCAGTCGGGGTTTGTGTTGCTGGCCGTGATTTGGCTGCTCGCGACGTTCCGCGCGCTGCAAGTCGTCATGCGCGGTCAGATTGCGCTTCATCAGGCATGGATGATCCGCTCAATCGCTTTGACGTTTGCAGGTGTGACGTTGAGGGTATTGCTGCCCGTTCAGCTTATGGCGGGCATTACAATAGATGTCGCTTATCCCGTTGTTGCTTGGCTTTGTTGGGTGCCAAACTTGGTCGTGGCTGAATACATTATCCGTCGATTGTCAAATTCACGAAGCCTTCATACCTAGATTGGAAAGCAAAACTACCATCATAGCTGGCGCGATTTCATGCGTCTTTTCCGATGAAGACCCTTGAGCGTTTCGTTCTCGCTGCGGTTCGCAAGAACGGCGGGTTTCCTCTCGGCACAGCGGCATCAGAATTTACGCTATTGAAGCAGCATTCATCCTGCTAGCGCACGCAAGACAAAATCAGCACTTCCGCTATGGGCGCATTCCGGACCTTGG
>CBDTYC010000326.1:0-2981 GCA_965364495.1 uncultured Yoonia sp.
CCCGCCGCTTCAGGTCCTGCCCGAGCCTATCAAAATGGCGGGCGGACTGCGTGTGCTGGCGCATGGCTACCCGACATTGATCGTCATTCACAACCTCAAGCGCCAGTTTGAACAAACTCTGGGGGCACAAATCCATCAGCGTGTCTTTTCCATCGACCGTTTGCGTCATGAGGCCCTGCGAAACGCCGAACGTAAATCCAGCCGCTATGACATTATCGCTGTGGACCTTCCATGGGTGGGAGAGTTCGCGGAGAAAGATATCCTGATGCCACTGGACGAGGCGATGGACATCGCGCGGCTTGATCCGGCCGATTTCCATACTGCAGGCTGGCAAGCGGCGCATTGGGGCGGCAAGCTTTATGGAGTGCCCGCGCAAACGACGCCTGAACTGCTGTTTTACCGCAAGGATCTGTTCGCGCAGGCAGGGCTCGCCCCGCCGACGACGACTGACGAACTGTTGACCGCAGCCGCCGCGCTCCACCAGCCACAGCGTGGTATGCACGGGATCGCGTGGAATGCAGCGCGCGGCACAGCTCTGGGGCATACGGTCTTGATGACATTGGCCGACTTCGGCCAGCCCGTGCTTGACTTGCCCCGAATAGCGGGGGGGTTTGGCACCGACCAGCTATCCAAGGCGCCTTACAAAGCTACTATCGACACCGAGGCAGGCCTGCGAGCCGCCGAATTCCTGATGGAAATGATGAAATACTCCCCGCCCGACATCCTCTCGATGTCCTGGTACGAACGGGTGCGCCCTTATGCTGCGGGACGGATCGCGATGGCCTATGGTTATACGTTGCTCGCCCCGTATTTCGAACTCGACGATGCATCACCGGCACAAAACCAGACCGGCTATCTGCCCCACCCAAGTGGACCCGATGCCAGCCCGGTCGCCCCCGTCGGCGGATATATGATGGGCATCCCTGCCAATCTCCCCAAGGACCGGATCGCAGATGCCGTCGCAGCCTTGCAGGTCTTTACTTCGCCCGAGGCGCAAAAACTGTACGCCCAGAACGGCAGCCGCACCAATCCTCGCTATTCTGTTGCATCAGATCCTGATGTGCGCCGCATGTCACCTATTTTCGAAGCCGTCGATAGCATGTCTTGGCGCGATGAGCTGCAATTCTGGCCGCGCCCGCCGATCCCCGAAATCAATCAAATTATTCAAATCTGCGGTGAGGAGTTCCACGACATGTTGCGTGGCATTGTCACCCCGAATGAAGCACTGCGTCGCGCACAAGGGAGGGCCGACGCCATTATCGCGTAACACGGACTGCCGTGACCAAGAGGAGGAGAGAACACATGGACCCCAATCGCTTAAAGGGTAAGAATATTCTGATCACCGGTGCCGCGCGCGGCATGGGCGAAGCCAACGCCAAGAACTTTGCCGCCCAAGGGGCTAATGTTTGCGTGGGTGATCTGGACGGTGACACAGCCCAGCAAGTAGCGGACGCCATCAACGCCGAAGGCAATGGCAAGGCCGTAGCAGTCAAGATGGATGTCACCAAGCGCGACGACAATGCAGCAGCCGTTGCTGCCACGGTCGCAGCTTTCGGGTCCATCAACGTCGCTGTTTTCAATGCCGGCCTCAACAAGCCCCGTTTCTTCATGGATATTGATGAAGACAACTGGGACATGATCATGAACGTCAATACCAAAGCGATGTGGCTTGGGATGCAGGAAACCGCGCGCCAGATGATCGCGCAAGGCCCGATGGACGGCCACCCCTACAAGCTGATCAACGTCGGTTCCATCGCATCGCGCAAACCGCTGGTCGATGTAACCGTCTACTGCACATCCAAATATGGCTGTCTAGCGCTGACCGAATGCGGTGCGCTTGGGCTGGCGGAACACAACATCACCGTGAACGGCTATGCGCCGGGCGTTGTGGTCACCCCGCTTTGGGAACAGCTAGACAAGGACCTTGTTGAGATTGGTTTCAAGGAACGCGAAGGCCAAGCCTACGACGACATCGTCAAGAATAATCTAGTGATCAAACGCGTGTCTTACCCAGACGACATCACAGGCACCGCGTCTTTCCTCGCGTCTGACGACAGCGATTACATGACGGGTCAGATGATATCTATCGATGGTGGCTGGGTCACCAAGTAACTGGCCACCTCTTTCAAACCCAGAATTCAGACGGGGCCACGCGCCCCAAAGGAGACCGCAATGTCAGAACGTCCGGGCAACGCCCTAATGCCGAACCTGCTTACCCCAATGGATCTTGAGCCCAATTGGGAATGGCGCGACAAGCTGCCAGCCCATGGCCACATGTCTGTGGATTTCGAACGCCGCATCGACCATGACCGTCTGCGTCGCTACCGCCTTGCGCGGACCCGTCAGTCACTGAAGAATTCGAATGCGGGCACGCTGCTTTTGTTCGATGTGAACAACATCCGTTACGTGTCGGCGACCAAGATCGGCGAATGGGAACGCGACAAGATGTGCCGTTTCTGCCTGCTAACAGGTGACGACAGCCCGTATGTTTGGGATTTCGGGTCCGCCGCAGAGCACCACAAGCGGCACTCCGACTGGCTGGAACCCAGCCACTGCCTTGCTGGCGTAGTCGGCATGCGTGGCACCATCCCGCCGGAATTCGGATTGATGCAGAAATACGCCAAGCAGATCGCCGGATTGATCCGCGATGCCGGTATGGCGGACATGCCCGTTGGTGTGGACTATGCTGAAACGGCGATGTTCCACGCGCTGCAACAGGAAGGCCTGAACGTGGTCGATGGCCAACAAATCATGTTGGCGGCGCGTGAAATCAAAAACACGGATGAAATCCAGCTTTTGACCCAAGCGGCTGCGATGGTCGATGGCGTCTATCACATGATCTACGAAGAGCTGAAACCGGGGATCCGCGAAAACGACATCGTCGCCCTGTCCAACAAAATGCTCTACGAGATGGGATCAGACGATGTCGAGGCGATCAACGCCATTTCCGGTGAACGCTGCAACCCGCATCCGCATAACTT
>CBDTYC010000327.1:0-2943 GCA_965364495.1 uncultured Yoonia sp.
CATCAGCGTGTAATGCGCGCCCTGCGGGTTCATCGTCATGCCGAGATCGCGCAATCCGACAGCAATACTGTGGAAGGTGAATGCCATCGGACCCAGCGCCTCGGCAAAGCACAGGCCGTGATAAGCTGGTTCGGGCTGGCTGAGGCTTGGGAACTTGTCGTTGGCAGACCAGTCGAATTTGCCGCTATCAACGACGCAACCGCCAGTGACGGTACCGTTGCCGGTCAGATACTTTGTGGTTGAATGCACCACCAGTGTCGCGCCATGTTCGATCGGGCGGCACAGATACGGGGTGGCAGAAGTGTTATCCACGATCAACGGAATGCCTGCAGCATCAGAGATGGCAGAGATCGCGTCCAGATCGGTGATGTGACCGCCCGGGTTCGCGATCGCTTCGCAGAATACCGCGCGGGTGTTGTCGTCGATCGCTGCGGCAACGGCTTCGTGGTCATCAAAGTCCACGAATTTGGCGGACCAGCCAAAGCGTTTGATCGTCTGGCTGAACTGCGTAACAGTCCCGCCGTAAAGACGACTGGAGGCCACAACATTCAAACCCGGTCCCATCAGCGGGAACAAAGCCATGATCTGGGCTGCATGACCGGATGAACAGCAAACACCGCCCACGCCGCCTTCGAGTGTGGCGATGCGTTCCTGCAGCGCGGCAACCGTCGGGTTGGTCAATCGCGAGTAGATATAACCTACCTCTTGGAGGTTGAACAAAGCAGCCGCGTGCTCTGCGTCGCGGAACACATAGGCAGTTGTTTGATAAATTGGCACTTGGCGTGCGCCGGTTGCGGGGTCGGGGCGTGCACCTGCATGGATTTGCAGTGTGTCAAAGCCGTAGCTTGGGCCGTCGGTCATGTCATGTCTCCCTTTGAAATCTCTTGCGGCAAGGTGTAGGCGGATTTCCAGACGCACTCAACGGCCCAAAGCAAAAAGGACAAATCTATGCCAGTACCCTTTCATTTCGCGTTTCATGTTTTGGATCTGGACGCCGCAAGAGAATTCTATTCCGGTGCCTTGGGCGCCGTTGAGGGGCGTTCGACCGAAACGTGGGTTGATTTCGATTTCTTTGGTCATCAACTCAGTTTGCATCTGGGGGAACCTTTCGCAAACGCGCCTACTGGCAAGGTGGGTGACCATATGGTCCCGATGCCCCATTTTGGCGTCGTTCTGCCGCTAGAGGATTGGACAGTTTTGGCTGGCCGACTGGAAGAGCGCCAGACGGATTTCATCCTCGCGCCTTCCGTGCGTTTCAAAGGCGAACCGGGTGAACAGTGGACCATGTTCTTTCGCGATCCCTCTGGCAATCCGATCGAGATCAAGGGTTTTGCAGCCGAAAGCGGTGTCTTCGCCAAAGGCAGCTAGCGCAGCCAGAACCCTGCGGATTTGATCTTGTTGCGGATTGCCCGTTCACGGCGGGGCAGGTCATTCCGGTCGAACATATCGCGTACTTTCAGACCGCGCTTTTGATAGATCATACGCTTGAACGGATCATAAAGCTTCAGCATTTTCTTGATCTTGTTGGGTGCGCTGACGCCTTCGAGAAATGCCACCTGTGCGTCTGACCCCGTCGCGTAAAGCAGGGGCAGCGCACGATAGTGGCAAGTCACGTGCCCATCCATGCCTCGCAGCGCAATACCGGGCCTACCGCCGCCAAGGGCGTGGATCACAAGCGGTAAAGCAACCTGATCAAGCCAAGGGTCAAGGGGCTGGATAACCAGGTCCGGCGGGGGATCATTCCGGACCGACGTTGCGTACTGCAGGTATCGTGCGCCGAAATCGGAAGGGTCAGCCCCAAAGAACCAGCCTGCGTTGAAGTACAGGTAACGCTCCCAGTATTCATCGGGCTGGCTGGTATCCAGCGAGCTTTGGAAATCAAGATCAAAGCGGTCGTAAAGCGATTTCCAGATGGCAGTGTAGCCGGGCCAGTACAGCTCTTCTACGGGCCATGTGGCCGTTCTTTTCATTGATGCGGACGGACGGGTGAAATCAAACGCGACCTTCGTCAGATCGCCGGTAATCAATGTGTCGGTGTCAAAAAACACAAACGGCTGACCTGCGGGCAGTACCGACAGCCCTTCGATCTTGTTGCCATGCGGGTAGCCTTGTCCGAAATGGACGCTGTCAAAGGGGGCAATCTTTGCGCCCAGAGTAATCAAAGCCTCCTTGATCGGTTGCGACATACGCGGATCATGGTCCCAAAGCGGACCGGGTTGCGGTTCGGCAACATATAGCGCGCCGGCGAAATCGGGTGTGCTTTGGCGCAGCGAAGCGGCAAAAAGCAGCGCTTCATACTCAAGGCGCCCGCCTTGACCGACGATCAGGATATTAAACGGAGATGTGTGTTCTGGTGCTTGCGGCATACTGGCCTTTCGCGCGCATTCTTGAAACGGCAGGCTGGAGGTTCGAGGTTGGGAAGGCAATATCGCAAAAAGCGCGAAAGGGTATAGGGGTCGCAGATAGTGACTGGAAAAAGTAGCCAGATATGGCAGGCTAAGCGCAATAATTTGCGGAGGAACGTTGCAATGCGCGATGAACAGCATCAGGCCCAAGGGTATTTCACACCGGACGCCTGCGACCTTGAGGCATTCAAATCCCTGATTGCGCGCAAGACCGATCCCGGCGATGTGCCCTTTGCCAGCGGATTGCAGCACAATATCCCGCTTTATGACATGGCGGCACTGCGCCCTGTGCTGGACGATCAGACAAAGCGCCGTGCACTGATGTCAGAGTGGGCAAATGTCATGATGCACGGAGCAGGGGCGATTGCGCTACAGGGGGCCTTTGCGGACACGGCTGTGCTGGACGAAGCCACGGCGATCTACGCACAGATCATTGCGGATGAGAAAGCAGCCAATGGAGGCGGTGCAGACCACTTTGCCGCAGCGGGATCGAATGACCGTGTCTGGAATTCGCTTCAGAAACTCTGTCTGCGCGCAC
>CBDTYC010000328.1:0-2889 GCA_965364495.1 uncultured Yoonia sp.
AAACCAGAACTCGCCGTCCCAGACCCAGAGATCGTTGAAGTCATCACCGCCGAAGGCCAAAAGCCACAAGCCACGTGGATCGACATTGCAGTAACAGGCCGGGCAAAAACTGCGATCCGGCGGTCGTTACGTGAAGAAGATCGCGAAAGGTTTGTCCGTTTGGGACGTGAACTGGCGCGTGTTGCCTTTGAAAACCTTGGCAAACGGGCAACCGACAAGGCATTGCGCACGGCCGCCAAAGCGATGGCAATCGAAAGTGTTGACGAGTTGCTTGCGCAGCTGGGCAGTGCCGAAATTACGGGGCGCAGCGTCGTCACTGCGATCTACCCAGAGCTTGAAAGCCAGCATGGCGACGAGATCGAACAAGCCCGCGCGGTTGTCGGTCTTAGCCCTGATCAAGTCCAGCAGCGCGGTGCTTGCTGCCAACCGGTCCCCGGCGAGCGGATCCTTGGCATTGCGTTCCGCGGCCAAGGGGTTGTCGTCCATGCAATCGACTGCGAAGCCTTGGCTGACTACGAAGAACAGCCAGAGCGGTGGATCGACCTGCATTGGCAAGAAGGCAATCACAGTGCGGTGAACACCGTGACTTTTGATGTCACAATTGCAAACGATTCTGGTGTGTTGGGACGAATTTGCACATTGATTGGCGAACAGAGCGCAAATATTTCTGACCTGCGTTTCATTGACCGCAAGCCGGACTATTTTAGATTATTGATAGATGTTGATTTACGCGACGCCGAACATTTGCACCGTGTGCAAACGGCGCTCGAGGCAGAAAGCAATGTGTCATCGATTGTGAGACACAGAGACCCCGGGCTTGCAGCTCCGGGCGCGGGCACGGCCCGCAGGGAAGGATGACAACCGTTGGTTTTCAAGCGTAGGGATAGAAGGGCGATCGGTCGGATCGTTCTGGACTTTTTCTATCCGCGTGGTGGTTGGGCGCGTGCGTTCGAATACGTCAAGCACCGTGTCCGCCGGCTGCCCGATACGCCCGAAAAGATCAGCCGTGGCATTTGGGCAGGCGTGTTCATTTGTTTCACCCCGCTTTTCGGCCTGCACTTTGTTTTTGGCGCGATCATCGCGCGGCTGCTGCGGGGCAACATATTTGCTGCGCTGATGGCCACGTTCTTTGGCAATCCGGTGACATTCCCGCCAATCGGATGGGTGTCGATCACGCTCGGGTCGTGGCTTCTGGATTTGCCACAAGCAAAAGTCGCAGGCTTGGCCGAGAAATTTGCTGATGCCAGCTATGATGTCTGGCACAACCTGTTTGCGATTTTCACGTCAGATCGGATCAACTGGCGTGGCATGCAGGTCTTTTATGACGATGTGTTCTTTCCATATCTGATTGGGGGCATTCTTCCCGGACTGATCACTGCGACAATTTCTTATTACCTCGCTGTTCCATTGATCCGCGCATATCAGATGCGCCGCAAAAAGGTTCTGCGTGGTAAGCTTGACCAGTTGAACAAAAAGACGTCCCCTGCGGACGACAGCCGCCAGTAATCGCTTGGGCGACGCCATCAAGAGGGAAAAGACATGACTAGCAAACTGCGCCTTGGTGTGAATATCGACCATGTCGCCACCGTCCGGAATGCGCGCGGCGGCGCTTTGCCTGATCCGGTGCGTGCCGCCATTATTGCCGAAGAGGCAGGGGCCGATGGCATCACGGCACATTTGCGCGAAGACCGCCGTCATATCTCGGACGCTGATATCGAAGGGTTGATGGCTGCGCTGAAGGGGCCGCTGAACTTTGAGATGGCAGCAACCCCAGAGATGCAGGCGATTGCGCTGCGCCACAAACCGCATGCTGTTTGTATCGTGCCCGAAAAGCGCGAAGAGCGAACGACCGAAGGCGGGCTAGAGGTCGCCCGCGAGGAAAACGCGCTGGCCCATTTCATCGCACCATTGCGCGAGGCGGGCAGCCGTGTGTCGATCTTTATCGCCGCAGACCAGCGCCAGATCGAAGCGGCCAACCGCATCGGGGCCGAAGTCATCGAACTTCACACAGGCGCGTATTGCGATGCGCATGCCGAAGGGCGCTTTGATGCCCGCGACAAAGAACTGCGCAAATTGACCGAGATGGCCGCATTTGCCCATGATCTGGGGCTCGAGGTCCACGCGGGTCACGGCCTGACCTATGATTGCGTACCACCCATCGCGGCCCTGCCGCAGGTCGTCGAGCTGAACATCGGTCACTTCATTATTGGCGAGGCGATCTTTCGCGGCCTTGGCCCGGCGATCCTCGAAATGCGCCGCGTGATGGACGAGGCTCGCGCTTGATCCGGCATATTGTCTTGCTTGACCTTCCCCAAGATCATGACGCGGGCGCCTTGGCCCGTGTTATGGACGGGCTAGACGGGCTGCGGTCCTCCATTCCTGGATATGTCGGGTTCGCACACGGACCCAACAAGGATTTCGAAGCGATGTCAGCACACTGTGCCTATGCGTTTACTTGCGATTTTGCGGATGAAGCGACATCGCTTGCATACATTGCGAACGAAGCACACCGTGCATTGGGGGCGCAACTTGTGGCGATGTGCCGTGGCGGCGCAAAGGGCATCACGGTTGTAGATATGGCAGTATCAGCATGATTTTGGGAATTGGCACCGATCTGGCGAATATTGAACGTATCCAAGGTACCCTTGACCGTTTCGGCGACCGGTTCCGGAACCGTGTCTTTACGGACATCGAACAGCGCAAAGCAGAGCGCCGCGCAGATGTGGCGGGCACTTATGCCAAGCGCTGGGCCGCAAAAGAGGCATGCTCGAAGGCGTTGGGGACAGGTCTGCGCATGGGTATTTCGTGGAAAGACATGGCGGTGTCGAATCTGCGGACCGGCCAACCAGTCATGGCTGTAACGGGATGGGCAAAAACGCGGCTGGATGA
>CBDTYC010000329.1:0-2888 GCA_965364495.1 uncultured Yoonia sp.
GAGACATCGTTCGCACAACGCAAACTACATCTGGGATACAGGCAGTTATTTGCAGATCACGGTCCAATGAAAGGTCATTGGACGGGTCATGAATTCCACTATGCCACAACGATCAAGGCAAGCGGCCAACCGCTGTTCCAAGTGCGCGATGCCGAAGGGACGGTTCTGCCTGCAATGGGACTTGTGCGGCAAAACGTGAGCGGTAGTTTCGGACATATTATCGACCGTACTGCAACTGGCCTTGCCAGTATCGGACCCCAAGCGTAGGCATTGGCCATGACATATACCGACGATACCCGCGCCAAGCGCAATGTGGCAGTCCTTGTGCTCGCGCAGGCAATACTGGGCGCACAACTGCCCATGATTTTTGTAGTCGGCGGGCTTGCGGGCGGGCAGCTTGCCTCGAACATCTGCCTTGCGACCTTGCCGATTTCGTTCATCGTGTTCGGGTCTATGACCACTGCCCCATGGATCAGCCCGTTGATGCAACGCAACGGGCGCAGGTTCGGCTTTTTTCTGGGGGCATTCGCTGGCGCGGTCGGCGCCGCTGTTTCGGCATATGGCCTTTATACCAGTTCATTCCTCACCTTGCTTGCGGGGTCCTATCTGACGGGTATCTATATGTCCGCGCAGGGTTTTTACCGCTTTGCAGCAACAGATACAGCATCCGAAGAGTTCCGCCCCAAAGCAATTTCTTACGTGATGGCCGGTGGGCTTTTGTCGGCGATCGTCGGGCCGCAACTGAACAAATTGGTCCAAGATGCCTATGTTGTGCCATTCCTCGGCACCTATCTTGCTATTATTGCTTTGAACCTTGTCGGCATGATGCTGTTCTTGTGGCTGGACCTACCCAAAGGGTCCAAGTCTGAACCCCAAATCGTGCAAACCAAGGGTCGCACCCGCCGCGAGATGTTGCGCGATCCCCGCATCATCGTCGCGATCATCTGCGCAATGGTGTCCTATTCACTGATGAACCTTGTGATGACATCGACACCGCTGGCCGTCGTCGGTTGCGGGTTCACAACAAGCAACGCCAACGACATCGTCTCTGCCCATGTCCTTGCGATGTTCGCCCCCTCGTTCTTCACCGGCCATTTGATCGCGCGTTTCGGTGTTGAAAAGATCATGGCGACGGGCCTGTTGATCTTGACCGCGGCAGGTCTTGTGGCGCTCAGCGGTGTCGGATTAGGCAACTTCTTTGTGGCGTTGGTCCTGCTCGGAATTGGCTGGAACTTTGGCTTTATCGGGGCCACGACCATGCTGGCAGGCGCGCACAGACCCGAAGAACGCGGATCGGTTCAGGGCATGAACGACATGATCGTATTCGGGATGGTGACGGTTGCGTCACTTGCCTCCGGTGGCTTGATGAACTGCTCTGGCGGTTCGCCCGTCGAAGGCTGGAACGCAGTGAACCTTGCGATGGTGCCGTTTCTGGTGTTGGCAGGCGGGTCACTGATCTGGCTCGTCCGTCAACCCAAAATGGCAATCTAGCGCCACCAGCCCCGCAGGGAAACGTTCAGGAACCGCAGGCCGTCTTTTGCGGGATTGGTATCCAAAGCATCTTGCGCGACCAGTTCAGGCGTGCGGCGCACTTTGTGCAGAACCGGTCGCGCATGGTATCCTGCCACAAGGGCAGCGCCTGCCGCTTTCGAAACTGAATTGCGTGCTTGCGCGGCCGCATTCATGCGCTCCAACGCGCGGTCCGCGGTTGCCGTGATCCCGGCGGAGGATCCATCAATGAACGGTTTGCGCCCTTGTGCATCAAGTGCCGGAAAGGCCTGAAACATATTCCCGACGCCGACGCCATAGGCAAAACCGCGCACTGTGACCTCGTCTGCGGACCCCAGCAGACGCGCCGCCGTCCACATCAAATGACCCGAGGTCGCGTTGATATAGTCGTCAAAATGCGCCTGATCTTCAAAGCCGTCTTTGTAGACATCCCAGCGCCGCGCTGCGATCAAACCGTCCAGACAACGCGCGCCAGCCGCATCCAGAACGCCCGCTAAAGCATCGACAACTTCATGCTTGCGCACGGTCCGTCCTTCGGCGATTTCCTCTAGCGCATCGCGCCACCACTGCAGCCGCATTTCAGCGATCATCGCCTCTTGGGTCACCCAGGGTGCGCGGGCCACTTCAACGTTGAAAGCATAAAGCGGAAACAGGATTTGACGTGCCGGCACAGGGGCCGCCATTGCGGCGCGAAACCGCAAGGGATCTGCGCGTTCAACAAGGGCTGCGCAGGCATCAAAACTCATGGCTCTGCCTTTGCACCGTCGCGGATCAGCTTCCAGTTGATCGCATCGATCAGCGCATCAAAGGACGCATCCACAATGTTGGCGCTGACACCCACGGTCGACCAGCTTCGACCCTGCCCGTCTTCGCTGTCGATGATGACGCGTGTGACCGCCTCGGTGCCGCCATTGGTGATACGTACTTTGAAATCAACCAGTTGCATGTCATCAATGATTGCCTGATATGGCCCCAAATCCTTGGACAGCGCCCGCGATAGCGCGTTCACCGGTCCCTGATCGGACCCGTCCGGACCTTGGCTTTCGCTGACATTAAGCATCTTTTCACCGTGGACCTTGGTCACGACCACAGCCTCCGAGATCGAGACCATGCGGTTACGCTTGTCCTTGCGACGCTCGACCGTCACGCGGTAGCGTTTGACCTCGAAAAACCGTGGCAATGTGCCCAGCTCGTCGCGGGCCAGAAGCTCGAAGCTGGCCTGCGCGGTGTCATAGGAATATCCCTGCGCTTCGCGTTCCTTGATCCGTTCAATGATACGCGCCAATGCGGGATCATCGGCTGCCACGTCAAGCCCCGCATCCAACAGGCGCGCCCGCAGGTTCGACTGCCCTGCCTGGTTCGACATCGGCACAATGCGG
>CBDTYC010000330.1:0-2871 GCA_965364495.1 uncultured Yoonia sp.
GCCAACGCAGATAGGCGGGTTTGACTGTTTGGTGGGGCCTCGCCTGAAATCAGATGATAAATGGTTGCACCAAGCGCGTAGAGGTCACTGCACGGCTGTTGCTGGCCTTTCGCGGTATAGAACTCGTGGGGAGAATACCCGTCTTTGACCACCAGCATCGTAGAGACGTTACCAGTTTTCTTGCTCGCCTCTTCGCGGGCGGCCCCGAAATCAATCAGAGATGGGCTACCCCATTTATCAAGCAGTATGTTATCCGGCGAAATATCACGATGTAGCAGATCATTGCGGTGGATAAGATCTATCGCATCAAGCGTTTTTACCAGAATATCGCGTATCTGATCGGGGCTTAGCGGATCAGTTTCATCTTCGATGATATCCAAAAGGTCGCGCCCGTGGATCAGATCAAGGACCATATAGGCAGTCTGATTCTCTTCGAAAACCTGGTGTACGCTGACGATGTTCGGGTGGCGCAGCTTGGCAATACTGCGGCCTTCGCGCATGAACATGTCAACAATTTTGCGATGCTGTTCGATATACCGCGCAGAGGTGACACGCACTTGGGTCCCGAACCGTGAACAAAACGCCCCCGGAAAGCATTCCTTGATCACAACTTCACGGTCCAGATAGATATCCTTGGCCAGATAGGTGATTCCGAAACCACCGCTGCCAACCTGTTGTTCAATCCTGAATTTGCCGTCCAGCAAAAGGGACCCAGACCGCAACGCTTGCATTGCCTCATCATCGGCAACAGGAGAGTCAATTATTCTGGTTTCTTCCATGCGGGCATCCGTTTGCTCGGGTTTCGAGGGTAAACAGCAACTCGTCAGGAACTCTAACAGGTTAGGTCATCGCTTTTCGATGAGTCAACGTGGAAGCATTTCCAATTTAAGATAACGGCGGAAGTCAGCGCACTCGCACGTTTTTTCAAGCATTATAGCTTTGATGAAATAATCCCGGTCGCGAACCCGCCCATCCGCAATTCGCCGAACAATCGTTGATATTCGATCTTGGGACATCGGTCCTGAATCACGTCAACGCCGCGCGCCTGCGCTTTGGTTGCGGCCTCTGGATGGGTCACGCCAATCTGCATCCAGATGGTTTTCAAGTCCGGCCAACGCTCTAGCGAGGCATCCACGATTTCTGGCACAGCTTCGGAACGGCGAAAAATATCAACCATATCCACATCAACGGGCACTTGTGCCACATCAGCATAAACCGTTTCACCAAACAGCTTTTGCCCTGCCAAACCCGGATTGATCGGGATGACGCGCATACCCTTTAGCCCCATGTACCGCGCCACAAAATAGCTTGGCCGGACCGGATTGGCAGATACACCAACTACCGCAACCGTTTTGGTGCGTTTCAGAACTTTGCGAAGGTGATCGTCAGAATATGTCATTCGAAATACTTTACGCAGACCTGTTGGACTAAAAAAGCGCCCGGTTTCAGCCGGGCGCAAGTTGTGGAACGAGGGACAGTGCAAACAAGCCCGTCTGTTCCGAAACGCGCTTGCACAACAGATGTAGTCACTCCGCGCCCTGCCCCACAGAGCAGATCAGCAAAACGTGATGAATCCGGAGTATTCAATCGAACACTTCATCGACGACATCTTCGATCACATCCCAGAGCTGCGAAAAAACACGTTGACCAAGGGACTTGGTTTTACGGCGTTTCTTGGGGCGCGATGTGGAATAATCCCTGCTCTTTTCGACCGGTTTACTGCGTTGAACGAATGATCGTGCAACAGGCTCGCGCGATCTTTCCGGATTGACTGGCAGCATTTTCAGCGACCGCAGCGGCGCGCCACAATTGCTGCACGCCAGCTCATGCTTGACCTTGCCCTGCAAAACCAGCGCGGCTTTGGTGCCACAGTAGCAGCAGGTTGCGATCTTGGTAGCCGCCATGCGCGTGTCCTATCGGTTAGCCTTTGGCTGCATATAGGGCGACTGCGGCAGCATTTGAAACGTTGAGCGATCCAAATCCTGCGGCTGCGTCAATGCGTACCAGTTCGTCACAGGTTTCGCGGGTCTTTTCGCGCAACCCCGGACCTTCGGCACCCATAACCAGCGCAACCGGACGATCACGCTTGCCTTCCATCGCGTCTTCGATGCTGCGTTCGCCTTCACCATCAAGGCCCAGCACTAGGTAGCCCATGTTCTTGAGGGTCTCCATCGCGTCCGCCAGATTGCGCACGCGCAAATAAGGCTGGCGTTCCAGCGCGCCGCTTGCCGTTTTCGCCAAGGCGCCGGTCTCGGGTGCGGCATGGCGCTGCATTGCCACAACCGCACGTGCGCCAAACACCTCGGCAGAGCGCAGAATCGCGCCGACGTTGTGTGGATCGGTGACACGGTCCAGTAGCACAATGCGGGGTGGCATTGGCCCTTCGCCCAGTGCCACATCTTCAAGACTGCCCCAATCAAGCGCTTTGACCTCCAAGGCGGCACCCTGGTGGACGGACTGCGGATCAAGGGGGGCTGCAAACTTGCGCGGGTCAGAAATCTCCGGCTCGATGCCGCTTTGCGCCACGGCATCACCCAGACGCTCGAGAGCGTTGCGGGTCAGGACCAGTCGCAGTTTCTTGCGAGCTGGATTTTCAAGCGCGTCACGCACGGCATGAATGCCGAAAAGCCAGATCGTCTCCTGTGCGGCCAAGCGTTTTCCCTGCTCTTTTTCGACAACCCACTTTGGCTTTTTCATACTATTCCCGATCTTTGGTTTCCCGCAGGCGATACCCGACAATCGGGTTCATGTGAAGTGCATGCAAGTAAGCATCATTTTGCGGTTGACGGCCAATAGGGCCACAGGTAATCAGCCCGTGGTTGGGCGACAGGCCGCAAGGTGTGGCAGGGGACTGTAACTCCCTCGAGGCGA
>CBDTYC010000331.1:0-2850 GCA_965364495.1 uncultured Yoonia sp.
GGCACTGACCGGACGTGACAACGCGGACGAGATCTTCATGGGGCCAAACGGACCTGAATATTCATCGAACCACGCAGGCGGCATCCTTGGTGGCATCAGCACAGGGCAGGATATTGTCGTGCGCTTTGCCGTGAAGCCGACGTCGTCGATCCTAAGCCCGCGCAAGTCGATCCGGATGGATGGGACGCCGACCGAAGTGATTACAAAGGGCCGCCATGACCCTTGCGTCGGCATCCGCGCGGTGCCGGTGGGCGAGGCGATGATGGCGTGTGTGATCCTTGATCATCTGCTACTGGATCGGGGGCAAACCGGCGGCGTGCGCGGCAAAATCGGGTAGGGTGGATCGCAATCCAGCCTAATGCTGCTTAGATAGCTGCACAGCCAGAATGCCGCCTGCGATAATCGCGACACCGACAACATCCAAAATACCGATTTTTTCACTCAGAAACGTCGCCGCAATCGCGACGCCAAGGAACGGGTTAAGAAAGTGGAATGTCGACGCTTTGACAGCGCCGATGCGCCCGACCAGCAAGAACCAGACCAAGGTTGCGGCCAACCCCGGCACCAGTGTCGTGTAGATAAACGCCACCACCAGTTGCCATGTCCACGTGACATCCCAGACCTCTAAGGTCAGGGCAGGTAACCAAAGAACCGCGCTGCCGACCAACATCTGCAAGCCCACAATCATCAGGACATTGCCGCCCGACGAGGCGCCAAGCACCGCCAAAGTGGCCGCGGTCAACGAAACGACGCCAATCACGCAAAGCAGGACGCCAAACAGATCGACGCCGCCCTGCACCCTTGCACCCATGATCAGCACGACGCCAATCAGGCCTGCAATCAAACCAAACAATCCCAGTGGCCGCACCCTCGTCCCGAGGATCAACCATCCTGCAACCGCGACCAACAACGGCATTGTCGAAGCAATAATAGCCGCCAGGGACGCGGGGATTGTCTGCATCGCCACGAAATTCAGCCCAAGATAAAGTGCGTTTTGGCATAGGCCAAAGATCACAACACCCAGCCATTGCTTTCGGCTTAGACGCGCTGACTGCCCCAAATACCAAGCGATGCCAACGCCCAGAAGCCCTGAAATCAAGAACCGCAATGCAAGTGCAGACAGCGGCGGGGCATACTCTACGATCACCCGCGCCGACGTGAACGCCGACGACCACATACAGGCGAACGCCAGCCCCATCACGATTGCTTTGATGTCCATGAAAGTCCCCTTTGGATCAGGACTTAGCCAATGGCATCGGGCAAATGCAATGGCGTTCTGCGCTTGCATTGCCGCGCGTTCTTGCTTTGACTGCGCAAAGGCCGTGATGCCTGTTCGTGCAAAGTGACCAAGGAGTTCTCATGGGCCAGTTTAACGCTGAATTAAAGGCGCGCCTTTTGCGGTATTGCGCCGTGGACAGCCAGTCGGACATGGATAGCAGTTCAGCACCGTCCACCCAATGCCAGCACAGTATGCTTGACCTTATGGTCGCAGAGTTGACCGAAATCGGTGCGACCGAAATCACCAAAACCAACTACGGCACCGTCATCGCCACGATCCCCGGAACGGTCGATGGCCCAACCGTCGGGTTTCTGGCACATGTCGACACTGCGCCGCAGTTCAACGCCACAAACGTCAAGCCACGGTTAATCGAAGGATACAATGGCGGTGCGATCACTTATCCAGACGACGCAAATCTGACCCTTTCGCCAGAGGAATTCCCCTATCTAGCCGCAAAAGTTGGGGACGATATCGTCACGGCGTCGGGCCTGACGCTTTTGGGGGCTGACGACAAGGCGGGCATTGCAATCATCATGACAGCCGCGCGACATCTTCTTGAGAATCCGCAAATCAAACGTCCTACAATACGGGTGGCCTTTACCCCCGACGAAGAAATCGGGCGTGGCGTCGATACCGACCTGCCCAAAGATCTGGGTGTGGATTTCGCCTATACGTTCGACGGCGAAGATCTGGGCGAGATCGTGTACGAGACGTTCTCGGCTGATTTTGCCGTTGTGACCGTCAAGGGTGTTTCAATCCATCCTGGCACTGCCAAGGACAAACTGGTCAATGCGATCCACCTTGCGTCCAAAATCGTCGATACTCTGCCGCATACGACGCTGACTCCGGAAACAACGGACGGGCATCAAGGGTTCATCCACGCTGTCGACATGAAGGGCAGCGCCGCCGAGATTGTCGTGCGCTTCATCCTGCGCGATTTCGAGTTGGCGGGGCTGGAAGCAAAGGGGGCACTGGTGCGCCAAGTCTGCGAAACCATCGCCGCTACCGAACCGCGCGCCGAAATCGACTGCAAGATTACGTCACAATATCGCAATATGCGCTATTGGTTGGAAGACGACATGACACCTGTCGAGCTTGCGCGCGCCGCGCTGGCCGATCTGGGTATACCGGAACTTTCTGTCCCGATCCGCGGGGGAACTGACGGATCACGGCTGACCGAAATGGGTGTGCCTTGTCCGAACCTTTTCACCGGCATGCAGAACATCCACGGCCCGCTTGAATGGGTATCGGTGCAGGACATGGAGAAGGCGACCGCGCTTTGCCTGCGGATCGCTGAACGGGCCGCGCGCTGACCAGACAATGAAAAAGGCCGCCCTCAACGGGGCGACCTTTTCCTATTCTCGCATCTGGCACATGGGCCGGATGGCTTAGCCGTTTACGCTGTCTTTCAGCGCTTTTGCGATTGTCATTTTGACAACCTTGTCGGCTTCTTTCTTGATCTGCTCACCCGTGGCTGGGTTGCGGACCATGCGCTCTGGGCGCTCACGGCAATAGATCTTGCCAACACCTGGAAGTGTCACAGCGCCGCCGCCGGATACTTCTTTGGTGAT
>CBDTYC010000332.1:0-2832 GCA_965364495.1 uncultured Yoonia sp.
GGACATTCCTACATCTGCTACGCGACACTGATCCACGGCAACACGACGGTCGTGTTCGAGGGCAAGCCGATCGGCACGCCCGACGCTGGCACGTTCTGGCGGGTCATCGAGGAACATAACGTCAAATCCTTCTTCACAGCCCCCACGGCGTTCCGCGCGATCAAGCGTGAAGACCCGAAGGGCGAAATGATCAAAGACTACGACATATCCGGTTTGCGCGCGCTATATCTGGCGGGCGAACGGGCCGACCCTGACACGATCGAGTGGGCGCAGCGGGTGATGAACGTGCCTGTCTACGACCACTGGTGGCAGACCGAAACCGGCTACACCATCGCAGGCAACCCCGCGGGGATCGAAGCCTTGCCTGTCAAGATCGGCTCTCCGACTGTGGCGATGCCCGGCTATGATGTGCAAATCCTTGACGACGGCGGTCACCCGCTTCCTGCCGGTGAACTTGGCGCGATTGCAGTCAAACTGCCCCTGCCCCCCGGCACATTGCCAACGCTTTGGAACGCCGAAGACCGCTTTATCAAATCCTACCTCAACACCTTCCCCGGCTACTATGAGACCGGTGACGCAGGTATGATCGACGAAGACGGCTATCTTTACATCATGGCGCGGACCGATGACGTGATCAACGTCGCAGGCCATCGCCTTTCAACGGGCGCCATGGAAGAGGTCCTCGCAGGTCATCCAGATGTTGGGGAATGCGCCGTAATCGGTGTCACTGACGAACTGAAAGGCCAACTGCCGATGGGGTTTGTTTGCCTCAACAAAGGCTGCGACCGCCCGCACGAGGACATCGCCAAAGAGGTGGTCAAACTGGTGCGCGACAAAATCGGGCCCGTGGCAGCGTTCAAGTTGGTCGCAGTCGTGGACAGGTTGCCCAAGACAAGATCAGGCAAGATTTTACGTGGAACCATGGTCAAGATCGCCGACGGGCAAGACTTCAAGATGCCCGCGACCATCGACGATCCGGCAATTCTGGACGAGATCAAAGAAGCATTGAAGCCACTGGGATATGCTGGCGGCTAATTGGCGACACCGGTCAGTCGAGATCGGGCAATCGTGATAAAGCGAGGCGCAGGTAGCTGGCCAGACTATTGCCCGAACCAACGTACTTTGCGATGTGCGGCAAATCTTCCTTGGGTTTGCGCCCTTCCAACGAAGGCGGATTCTCGACGACCTGCAACCTTGGTACGGTCAAAACGTCCGCGTCAGGCAAACTGTTCCTGAATAAGCCGCTCTTCCAGCCCATGCCCCGGATCAAACAAGATCCTGTGCTGCACGGCAGGTTCTGACCGGATCTCGACGCTGACGACATTGCGCACCGACGATCCGTCCGCATCCGCCATGACAGGGCGTTTTTGCGGATCAATCACATCGAAACGGACGACTGCATTCTTTTGCAGCAGTGCCCCACGCCAGCGACGTGGCCGAAACGCGGCCATGGCGGTCAGCGCGAGCACATCCGACCCGATCGGCAAGATCGGACCATGCGCCGAGTAATTGTACGCCGTTGATCCGGCGGGCGTCGCCAAAAGCGCCCCGTCACAGACCAGTTCCTGCATCCGCAATTTGCCGTCCACCGTGATCCGCAGCTTTGCCGCCTGTGGGCCTGCCCGCAGCAAACTGACCTCGTTGATCGCAAGCGCCTCGTGCAGTGTACCATCCGCTGTTAGTGCCGTCATAGCGAGCGGGTTGATCACTTCTTCTTCGGCCTCGTCCAGCCGCTCTGGCAGATCGACGTCGTGGTATTCATTCATCAAAAAGCCCACCGTGCCACGGTTCATCCCGTAGACCGGCACATCCAGACCTTGGGTTTTGTGCAATGTCTCAAGCATGAAACCATCGCCGCCAAGCGCGACAATCACGTCCGCCTCGGCTTGGGGCACGTTCCCGTGCGCCTGCGACAACGTGTGCAGCGCCTGTTGGGCAATCGGCACAGGGCTTGCGACAAAGGCGATCTTGGGGCGGGGCATGGCACGATTATCCTTATGGTCCGCCAAGTTGTGCGGTGATCGGCCCTGAAACGCAAGTCGCGGATCGGAAACACGTGATGGCGCACTCATAAAGATCATGGTCGTTTTGATGCTTTAGAAGCCGGTGATCCTGCGCTATGAGGGCCAAAGAAATTTTGATGCCAATTGGCCCAAGGGGAATGCACCTATGACTGTCACTGTCCGCGATGATGGCTTTTTCACCGAAAAACTCGAAACCCGTGATCCTGCGCTGCATGCTGCGATGCAGGCCGAACTCAAGCGTCAGCGCAAAGAGATCGAGCTGATCGCGTCAGAGAACATCGTCTCGGCCGCCGTGATGGAAGCCCAAGGCAGCGTCATGACGAACAAATATGCCGAAGGCTATCCGGGTCGTCGCTACTATGGCGGATGCGAGCATGTGGACGTGGCAGAGAACCTCGCGATCGAGCGGGCCTGCCAGTTGTTCAACTGCGGCTTTGCAAACGTGCAGCCGAACTCCGGCTCTCAGGCGAACCAAGGTGTGTTTCAGGCGCTGTTGCAGCCCGGTGATACGATCCTTGGCATGTCGCTGGATGCGGGCGGTCACCTGACCCACGGCGCCAAGCCAAACCAGTCGGGCAAATGGTTCAATGCGGTCCAATATGGCGTGCGCCCGCAAGACAACATGCTGGATTACGACGAAGTCCAGCGCCTTGCGATCGAACACCAGCCCAAGATGATCATCGCTGGCGGTTCTGCCATTCCACGCATCATTGATTTTCCAAAGATGCGCGAAATCGCAGACAGCGTCGGAGCTTACCGGCTGGTCGACATGGCCCAGTTCGCGGGTCGGGTGGCGGCTGGCCTCTAC
>CBDTYC010000333.1:0-2825 GCA_965364495.1 uncultured Yoonia sp.
CGACGTCGGATCGCGCGCCGCAAGTGCGCCGTCGCTGCGCATCAGCGGCTATGGCTGTGGCCGAGTCATTTCGTGATCGGGGGCAGCATGTCCTGCTGTTGGTCGATTCGGTCACACGCTTTTGCGAGGCGCACCGAGAGATCGCCGTCGCACAGGGCGAAAGCGCAAACCTGCGCGGGTTCCCGGCGTCGACCGCAGCCGCGATTGCAAACCTGTGTGAACGAGCTGGGCCAGGTACGGAAGATACAGGCGATATTACAGCCGTCTTCTCTGTGCTGGTGGCAGGTTCGGATATGGAAGAGCCGGTTGCGGACATGCTGCGCGGGGTTTTGGATGGGCACATTGTGCTAGACCGCGAAGTCGCCGAGCGCGGGCGTTTTCCGGCCGTTGATGTGGTAAGGTCAGTTTCGCGATCATTGCCCGACGCGGCAAATGCCCAAGAGAATGCGATTATTGCGCAGGCCCGCAGTTTGCTGGCAAGTTATGGCCGTGCAGAGTTGATGGTTCAGTCCGGCCTGTACGAAGCAGGTTCTGATCCACAAATTGACGCAGCAGTAGAATGTTATGCTGCTTTGGATCACTTTCTAACAATCAATGACACGCGCGGAATATTGGCGCATTTCGCAAAGCTGCGACAAGCAATGGCAAGTGGACCGATGCAGCGCGAAGCGGCGCGAAAGTGATCGTGACTTCAATTGAATGCCAAACGTGAATTCTGCAAAAGCGTTAGCGCGTTCGCGCCAGATGATGCGTAGTTCAATGATGCGGCCTCGGATCGCACAAGAAAGAGCCTGATAAGTTTTTCTTGTGCTGCGGGCGAACCAAGGTCCTCCAACTGGTCGCTGCCCAGTAGCGATTGCGCCCTTTCCTGAAAGATCTCACGTTGTTGATCGAGGTCGATGCTAATAATACCACTCGGCAATCCAAGTGCAGTTTCAAAAACCTGTCGCAATGGCGGATTGCCCATAACTGAATACCAACGCCCCTTGTTCGTGCTACTTTGCTGCATAATGCTCTGCATGGTTTCGCCGACGTTCATGGCCAACCGTAGATCATTGTTTTGCTCGCCGACGGCTTTTGCGAACTGGCGTTGTTCGAAACGCTGAACGATGTCTTCTGCAAATCCGTCAATGCCGGTTTTCGCGACCGCCAGATCACCAAACCCGAATGCGCGGCTGAACTCCGCATATCGATTGTCTGCAAGGCGGTTCGCTAGGGCATCGTCAGCAACTGTTCCTTCCTCTAGAATCTTGCGGATAAAGAAGGTGTTATTGATGTCGTCATCAAGACCGAAGGCCCCCAGAGCCACCGAAAGCAATTGTCGATCATCGACCAAATCGGCGGCCGAATTGACGGCGCCTATCTCTGAAAGGAAGTGGTCTGTTGCCCGACTGATAGGTTGGCTATCCGCAAATGCGGATTTTTGGGAAACAAGTGTCCTTTCCAGAAATTTCCATCCGACATAGCCGGTCAAAGGCAACACGGGTTGGAAGCTCATGTTTGTGCAGCTTCCAGCAGCCGTGCCTCGCGCTGAAGCAAATTTCGCAATGATTTGAGCGCGCGGTAGAAATCCATCTTTCCAACAGCCAGGGTGGCCGCGTCCAAATGCGACCTGCTATCGTCGTCCCGAAGGACTTGGCTTAGCTGTTCAATGCCGCGTACGATCTGAAATCTCGCGTCTTCTTCTGTAACGTCACCTGACAGGACGAGCTGCGCTATGTAGCAGACGCGACGGACAGGGGTGTTCACCTCGTCAGGACGAATGGCATCCCGTAAACGCAAAATATTTGCATTGGGAGTAAGAATTGAAAGGCGACTGCGACGATCACCGTTCTCGATGACGGCGCCATTGACGAGAACCCGTTCTCTGGGGTTCAGCTTTAAGACAAGTCCAGACATTAGGCGGCACGCTGGCCGTTAAGCCCCTTGAGCACTGCGGCGTTCACCTCGATCAATATATCCGCGTTTGCCTTGCCCCGGATGACCAATTGGCTGTGGTGTTCGGTAAATTCAGCAAGATAGAAAATCTGCGCGCGGAGTTGCTTTGGCAACGCGTTATCGCCATCCGCGACGCCTGCGGCCATTGTGGTCCACATGCGTCTGTTTTCATGCAATGCGGCCATCAAGCGTGGAAAATCAGCCTTTGATGCCGCAGCAGCATTGCGAAGTCGCGCGGTAATCTGGCTCATTAGTTGCGCCTCGACCGAGCGGTTTGTTCTGACTGCGACTTGAGTTGGGGCATATGCCATTCGGGCTTGTTCAATAGCGTTCACGATTTGTCCTTTCCGGAGCATAACGAACGGGTTGCGGTTTTACCGCAGGAGAGAGTGCGGTGGCGTCATCGCTGTGACGCCACCAATGAAGTTAGCGGAAGAGTGAAAGGATCGTTTGCGGCGCTTGGTTCGCAATTGACAGCGATTGAACACCCAGCTGCTGCTGCACCTGTAATGCCTGCAAGCGTGCAGAGGTTTCTTCCATGTCGGCATCAACAAGCGCGCCAATCCCTGACTTAAGGGAATCTGTGAGCTTCGAGATGAAGTCGGATTGCGATTCGATCCGGCCTTGGCTGGAACCAAATGCTGCCGCAGCATCGATTGTGATATCGATCATCGTCTCGATGTTCGACAATGCTGCTGCAACGCCATTGTCAGTCGTGACATCTAGCGATCCCAGTGCGACCAGCCCACCAGTCGCGCCGCCGCCGGCAGCGCCTTCTGCGGTCAATGCGATATCGGTGCCATCGTTGTCCAACTGCAAGATCCACTCGTTTGTGTCACTGTCTTGCGTGACACGCGTTGTGATGTTGTCCAGCAGGGCAGAGGGGT
>CBDTYC010000334.1:0-2799 GCA_965364495.1 uncultured Yoonia sp.
TAATGCCGCATTGGTCCGGGAAGTGCTGGACATGATCGAACAACCAGACCTTGCGTGGCTTTGGGCCACAGAGGCGCTGACCGAAGTTGACGTGACTGCCAATCTAGCCGGTATCGGACGCATACACGGCGCGATTGACCGGCTGATCATCACGGATGGCAAGATCACCGCGATTGATTACAAATCCAACAAAAGTGTACCGGAAAGCGCCGAGCAGACGCCGCTGGGCCTGCAGCGCCAACTTGCCGCTTACCACCTAGCGTTGCGTGCGATCTATCCGGACCACAAGATCGAGGCGGCGATCCTTTGGACGCATACCGGTTCATTGATGGTTTTGTCCGACGCGCTTCTTCACGATGCGCTGATTGGTCTTGCAACACCTTGACCATCTGGGCGCGGGTTCCTAGTTTCAGCTTTCATGAATTTTCGCCAAGGAGTGACCTGATGGCAACCGTAGCAGTGACCGACGCAACCTTTGACGCAGAAGTGCGCCAGTCTGACATCCCAGTCGTCGTAGACTTCTGGGCAGAGTGGTGTGGCCCATGCAAACAGATCGGACCGGCGCTTGAAGAACTGTCCACCGAGATGGAAGGCAAAGTGAAGATCGTCAAAGTCAACGTCGATGAGAACCCGAATTCGCCTGCACAAATGGGCGTACGCGGTATTCCCGCACTGTTCGTTTTCAAGAACGGTGAAGTGGTATCGAACAAAGCTGGCGCTGCTCCAAAGGCAGCAATTCAGGGCTGGATCGAAGACTCGATCTAAGCCGAATACACTTTGATTTTTGAACAGGGCGCCCATTCTTGGCGCCCTTTTTCATTCAAACCGGCCAGTCGTGACCGCGCAAGACATCGCGGATCGCTGTTGTTGCCTCTGGTCTGCCTGCATTGACTGCGCGCTGTTGCAGGAACCAATGCAAATAGCCGGCATAGTCGGGCTTGTGGTCCGTGACCGCCTCAAACGCCAGTTTCTGACCCATCCGCTCGGTATTCAAGGCGATGTGATGAAAGTCCGATTTGGCAAACAAGACAAGCGGCTTGCCGAAAAAGTACCCCATAAACCCCGCACTTGAGTTTTGCGTGACAACATAATCGCAGGTCTTCAGATAGCGGTTCATTTCACCAACCTGCAAAAACAGGCGGTCATGCTTGACCATCAAGGCTTCAAGCGCGCTTTGCTCTTCCGCGCTATAGGTTTCTTCGGGGTGCAACGTGACCATGACCTGCCGCACGGTGTCATGCTTCAGGACTGCTTCGACCATCTCGATCGGGCTACAGGTTTGAAAAGACCGCTTGCGCAGCAACTGGCTTTGCAACGGGACATAGACAAACCCGTCGCGGCGGGTCTCGAGCGTTTCGTCATCAAACAGACGCTGCCGCCAGAAGCGATAAAAGTTCGCAGCCTTTGGCGCATCGTTTGCGTGCGGTTCAAACGGCTCTTGCGCCACTGGCCAATCCCAGCGGGCAGCCTGCTTTTCGATGTGCCAGAATGGGTAGACATAAGTTTTGCGCAGCGTCAGCCCCCGCGCGTTCACCGGTTCCTGCATTAAGAACAGGCTTCGGCCCGAACGGGCGCGCGCCCGAAGTCGGGCGGCAGTATCGTCATTGTCATATGCGATCTGCAAACCGGACGTGGTCAAAACATCACTAATCTTGCTAAGGAAATTGTGATTTCCATTCTCGGCCCGCCGCCGCAGTTTGGGGTGGAGATAGAAAGTGACTGTGTCGCGTGCGCTCATGCCGCGCAACCTAGCCGTGCTACATGCCGCGAACAAGGCGCACGGGGTTGTTTGCCTGCAAATGCGCCGCCATATATGCACAGAACCGTAAGGAGCAGACGATGACAAAAGAAGAATTCCCGGGCTGGCATGGCACCACGATTATTGGGGTCCGCAAAGGCGGGCAAGTTGTCATTGCTGGCGATGGGCAAGTCAGCCTTGGTCAGACCGTAATCAAAGGCACCGCACGCAAGGTGCGCCGCTTGTCACCGGGTGGACAGGACGTGATCTGCGGGTTCGCCGGATCGACGGCGGATGCTTTTACGCTCCTTGAAAGACTCGAAAAGAAACTCGAGGCCACGCCAGGACAATTGGCGCGCGCCTCTGTCGAATTGGCAAAAGATTGGCGCACCGACAAATACCTGCAAAAGCTCGAGGCGATGTTGATTGTCAGTGACGGCACTGAACTGCTGGTAATTACCGGTGCAGGCGATGTGCTGGAACCGGAACATGATATTGCGGCTATCGGATCGGGCGGGAACTTTGCGCTTGCAGCGGGCCGCGCGCTGATGCCGTCGGACAAGGATGCAGAAACGATTGCCCGCGAAGCAATGGCCATTGCCGCCGATATCTGCGTTTACACCAACGGCAAGCTAACCGTTGAAACGATCAAAGGACCGTAGGCAATGATCGAACACGAGGATCTACGGGCGGCCGTCGGAAGCGGCCTGATAAATGAAAGACAGGCGGCGGGCTTGATCAGCCTTTCGCATAGCCGCAAAGGTGCCCGCGAGAACCTGACACCCGGTGACGAGCCGTTTGAATTGTTCAAAGGTTTCAACGAAGTCTTTATCGTAATCGGCCTGCTGATCCTTGCCTTTGGTTGGTGGAGCGTTGTTACGCTTATCCTGATCGACGAGTCGCCGAACTTGCAGAATTATGCTGGTCTGGTGGCGATTGTCGGGACAGTTGTGATCTGGCTGTTGTCTGAATACTTCGTCCGGCACAGGCGGATGATCGGGCCCGCGATGGCGCTGCTGATCATCTTTGCGTCAAATTCGGCATTTGGGTTTACGGCGGTC
>CBDTYC010000335.1:0-2791 GCA_965364495.1 uncultured Yoonia sp.
ATGTATCCGATCCATGCCTACGGCAGCGCCGCCCAGAGCGAGAAGTATTTGCCAGGTCTGGCGGCAGGTACTTTGATCGGCTGTTTTGGTCTGACCGAACCGGATGCAGGCAGTGACCCCGCGGGGATGAAAACCACGGCCAAAAAAACCGCAGACGGCTATGTCCTGAATGGCGCCAAGATGTGGATCAGCAATGCGCCAATCGCGGATGTCTTTGTCATCTGGGCCAAATCAGAAGAACACGGCGGCAAAATTCGCGGGTTTGTCCTAGAGAAGGGGATGAAAGGGCTGTCAGCCCCCAAGATTGGCGGCAAGCTTAGCCTGCGTGCCTCTGTCACTGGCGAAATTGTGATGGACAATGTGGCCGTCAGCGATGACGCCTTGCTACCGGGGGTTCAGGGTCTCAAGGGACCGTTTGGATGTCTGAACCGTGCGCGTTACGGCATCGCATGGGGTGTCATGGGTGCGGCAGAGGCCTGCTGGCATGCAGCACGTCAATACGGGTTGGATCGCAAACAATTCGGCAAGCCTTTGGCACAGACACAATTGTTCCAGAAAAAACTGGCCGATATGCAGACAGAAATCGCGTTGGGCACACATAGCGCACTGCAGTTGGGACGCTTGATGGAGCAAGGCCGCGCCGCCCCCGAAATGATTAGCCTGATGAAACGCAACAACTGCGGCAAGGCGCTGGATATCGCGCGGGTGTCACGTGACATGCACGGCGGAAATGGAATCAGTGAGGATTTCCAGATCATGCGCCACATGGTTAACCTTGAAACGGTGAACACCTACGAAGGGACCCATGATGTCCACGCATTGATCTTGGGGCGTGCACAAACAGGACTTCAGGCGTTCTTTTAACTTAAATAAGGTACAATCTAATTCGAAAGCTGCCTAGTTCTGCCGCAAAGCCATGTTACAAAGGAGTTGAGCCGCCCAGTGTATGTAGGGCCGCGGAGTATGTTTTATGGACGACCCTCAACTCTCTTTCGAGACCAATTTAAAGAACCTTGATGCCAATAGCTGGATAGGGGCGATTGATGACGTTTGCGACGAATTAGGATTTTTTGAACAACTCGGGCGCTATCATTGCGCGGGCTTCCTGGAAGCCGGCAACAAGCTGCTTGTGACGTTCGAGAATGCCGAAAGTGTCCGCGCCTACAATATCGATGCTGAACCACGTGGCTTTGCTTATGTGCGCCAAGACGGATGGTCCCACCTCGCACTGATTTCTTTCACAGAAAGCTGGTTCCGCGATCCGGCGATCTATGCGTTTTTCGACCGCATGATCGACGACGGTTTTTTTGAAGATTTTGAAAAAGTCTTGTTTTATGGCGGAGATGGCGGCGCAGCCTATGCGGCAGCGGCCTATTCTGTTGCGTCCCCCGGCGCATCCGTCATTGCGCTTCGCCCGCAAGCCACACTCGAGGCACGGACAACAAACTGGGATAAACGCTACCGTTTTGCGCGCAAAAAGAACTTTACCAATCGCTACGGCTATGCCCCCGAAATGATTGAGGGTGCCGCAGAAGCGTTCATCGCCTACGACCCGTACGAGCATCTTGATGCCTGTCACGCGGCCCTTTTTCGCAAACCCCATGTGACAAGTCTGCCCTGCCCTCTGCTTGGCCCACAGCTCGACCGTGCCTTCGACCGGATAGGCATCCATGACGTGATGCTTAAACTGGCGATGGACGGCGACCTTGATGCAAAGCGCTTTGCCCAATTGCTGCGCGCGCGTCGCTATGATCAGGTCTATGTCAGGAACTTGGTAAAGCACCTGATTGCGGTGAACCACGACGAGTTCGCGCAAGCCATCTGTCGTTATATGCTCAAACGCGGCAGCAGCAGCTTTTTCAAGAAAACCCTCGAAGAGCTGATCGAAGCGGAAGACGACTACAAGTAGTTGAAGTCGCCGTAGACGTGCCTGACGATGTCCTGGCGACGTAGACCCAATTTCTTCAGGTCTGCATCGGTTAGGTTTTGCATACGCGCAACAGTCTCGGTGCGGTTCCGTGCGTCGTACAGATGATCGAAGAACTGACCAATGGGGCGCAGCAAACGCGCCAGCAATGTGGGTCTGGCTGGGCTTTCGATTGTATTTGTGTAAAAGGCCATTGGCGCGTTCCTATCAAATCTTGATTGTCGTTCGATAGATATGCCGATGCGGTTTGAATGAAACCACCAATGCTGCATTGCAGCAATGCAGGCGATGCATGCCGCCCGTCGCGCTGGATCAGTCTGCGTCTGTCCGTGCCTGGATGATACGCTTGAGCAGGTTGTAGACGCGCAATCCAAAATAGCCCAAGACCGCCCCCAGGATCACACCGAAAGCAGTGCCGCTTTCAAGCAAGCTCGCGCAGATTGCTGCGGCAATCAACGCAACCATGAATGCAATCACCCGCGTTTCCGCCGGTTCAATTGGAAAGTAAGCTTTCAGGAACTTCGCAATCGGGCCTGCGACAGGCGCTTCCAGTTGTGGCGTCAGAAAACCCGCGAGGGCGGCGACCAAAAAACCGAGCATGATGACGTCTCCGATGAGGTATCCAGTGTCACGCAAAGAATATCTCGGATACGGCAACAATCTGCAAGGCCAATCACAAGAACTATGGCGTCCGTGTCCGCAACGGTGTAATCCAGCCACATGCCTGATAGACAACTGACAAGCCTGACAATCCGCCGCCCAGACGACTGGCACCTGCATTTGCGTGATGGTGCTATGTTGAAAGCGGTGTTGCCAGAAACGGCTCGCCACTTTGCGCGTGCGATCATCATGCCAAATCTGGTG
>CBDTYC010000336.1:0-2768 GCA_965364495.1 uncultured Yoonia sp.
GTCCGTCCACCAAGCCGCACCGTCACGCCGCGACCCGCATCAGAAAACCTTCACCTTAGCCGACATTGCGTGGACCTCGATATGCTGCAATGCGGCGCTCCAAAGACGACATTAGTACGAAGCAAATGCCCTTTCCGGAACGCTCGCTGCTCTGTTCTTCGCTAAAACGGCTTCTCTTCATCGTCTGTCTTCCTGGTTGAGCACTGGCCAACTCAAAAGACCGGACTTTTCAGGAGAGCAGGTCACTTTGACCACAGATTTTACGGCATCGTTGTTGAATTTTGGTAGTAGGCAATCTACCGAGTTTAATCATTCGTTGTCCGGAATTCGGCGAGCAAGGTGCGCTCGTACCATACGCCCGAATAGCTGTGGCACCTGGGTTAGTGTCTGAAATTGTGAATGTGGCGTTTCGCACCGCATATTCCGCGTCGGGACTTTGAGCGGTTGTCTGGTGGCAGACCTGTGGCCGATACGAAGTCGGTCAACACCGCGCGACGCAACTCAGGTATTTTGAGACCTTATGTTTGTAATAACCTCATCGACTTTTTCTTTACTTAGCTGTTCGGCAAAATGGTCCTGCATGGGCGCAAGTGGCAGGCCAACCTCGGTCCAGCCCAGCCAATAATTGCGTATGCGGTCTTCCCACGAAATGACGTATGGAATACCTAATGGGCGGCCAAAACGATGCAGCCACCGGAAAGAAGGCAGGCACAGGGTACGTCGTCCCAGGTTCCGGTACTTTTGGTGAATATAGCCTTCCTCACCGCCAAAGCCGCGGAAATTTCTATTAAAGCCAGGCCAGCTTTCTCGACGGCATGCGAAAACACCCAAGCCTTGCATCGGAATATCAAAGGCGGGGTCATCTGCCTTTGGCGTCGGATCAGAACAGGCAAATCTGCCGTACATGCCAGCGGACCAAATCGGTTCGAAATGTGTGTAGACAGTCGTGTAATTTAGGTCGTCGCGGATAAGTGGTCCTTGCAGCAAGTCATCGGTTTGGGGGTTGGCGTCGATATAGGTGATCAGCTTAGCAAGCGCGCCGGGTTCAAACAGAACATGACAATCCATGCACAAGACAAAATCGCCAACCGCTTTTTCAAAGACAAGATCGCGAACGGCGGTGCCATTGATTTTCTTCTCGGGGATGTAGCGATAATTTGGAATAGAATTTTCGAGTTGCTTAAGCGCATCTGCACAGGCCCCATCGGGGTGATTGTCCACTACAATGAATTCAACCTGATCGAGAATTTCCGGATGATGCAGTCGAATGGACTGAATGGAAAAGTACACCCCGTCATAGTCATCGTATGTAGCCATCCCGATGCTAAGTTTTGCTGACAGGTTCCGGTCTGTTTCTGCCGGTATCTCATAGGTGGCAGGTGCCGCCGGTCGCGCATGAATGCGCGACACGAACCGCCCGAAGACATCTGGGGACGGGCGTGTTTCAGCCGCGTAAAGGGCAAGCTGATCCAAGAGGTCGTCTAGCTCTTCGAACGATTGATACTGCAGACGTACGCAAGGTGTCTCATCCGCGAGCGACCGCAATGTTGCCGACTGCTGACCGCTTTCGTCGCCTGCATGTGACAGCAATGCCTCATAAGCATTATCGACTGACATCCCGCCAATCGTGTCGGGGCTTTGGCTGCCATAGCCAACAAAAAGAATAAGCGCGGGTGCGACCCCACCGCCAAGCGGCACCCAAGTGGGGTCGGGTGCAAACAACCTGCGATCGGCAACTTTGATCGCAGTCCGGTTCTGAAATGAGGGTAGTCTTGCAAGCTGTCCGGCGGCGGCTTCCGCGACATCCACCGGCCCAGTCAGTCCGGCAACACGCAGCTCATGTTCATGTGACAAAAGCACGATCTGGTCCGAAATGAGGGCAAATCCTTTTTCCACCATCCATGCCGTCAAGAACGATCTGCCGCTGTTTTCGGGACCAACGATCAGTATCGCAGTTTCCCCCCAGCTCACCGCACTTGCCCGCAAGAAAACATCGCCCGTGTCGCAATGGATTTTGCGGATCGCCCAAAGACGATCTTCGATGGCGCGGAAAACCTCGCCATGAGCTTGGGGTGCGGTATCGGGCATGCCATCATGCGACAAAACCCACTGATTATCTGCGATTTGCCGGACGTGCAGGGTTCCAACGGGGTTGGACGGCGGTCTTGTCCGCTGACTGTCAGGAAAGACATGCGCAACAGGATCAAGCGACGCATCGGGCGATAGAACTTCGATCCATTTCGCCCCGACTGAGATATAAAGTTTCGACATCGCTAGGTTATTTCCCGATCTTTTGGTTTCGCTGGTAGGCATGCCAGCTGCTTTGCAGCATGTCCTGCATGCCGCGTGTTGGGTGCCATCCAAATTCTTGCTTGGCCCGGTCGCAAGAGGCATAGACCGCGGCCGCATCACCTGCGCGCCTAGGGTTGATTGTGACAGGGATTGCGACCTGTGCAACAGTTTCAAAAGCCCTGATGATTTCTACGACCGTGGTGCCATATCCGGTGCCCAGATTGAATATCGTTGTCTGGTTTTTCATTTGCGCCGCATAGTTTACTGCTACAGCATGTGCGCTCGCCAAATCCTCGATGTGAATGAAATCGCGGATGCAGCTGCGATCCAGTGTTTCGTAGTCGTTGCCATAAAGATTGAAAATATCGCGTTTGCCATGGGCGACTTCCGTCAAAATGGGCATCAGGTTTTCTGGGGCTCTGCCCGCCTGCAAGTAGCGTGATTAAAGTATGGCTTCCGATGTAGCCTGCACCGCC
>CBDTYC010000337.1:0-2727 GCA_965364495.1 uncultured Yoonia sp.
GCGCGACCGCATTGTCACGTGGCCCAGGCCAAACGCGCCCCGTCCCGTGCATTATAACTGCTGGGAGGCCGTCTATTTCGATCACAAACTGCCTGTCCTGCAAGACATCGCCGACCGTGCGGCCGCCTTGGGCGCAGAGCGTTTCGTGCTGGATGACGGCTGGTTCGGGAACCGTGACGACGACACACGTAGCTTGTCCGACTGGACCGTTGACCTGCGTAAATACCCTGACGGGCTCAATCCACTGATTGAACACATTCATCGTCTGGGGATGACTTTTGGCATCTGGTTCGAGCCGGAAATGATCAACGAGGACAGCGACATCCACCGCGCCCACCCCGATTGGGTCCTTGGCAGCGAAGATCAGACCCTCGGGCGCCAGCAGAAGGCGCTCAATATGGCGCTGCCTGCGGTGCGCGACTATCTTTATGACCGCATGTCCGCGATCCTGCGCGATCACCAGATCGACTATATCAAATGGGATCACAACCGTGTTCTACCGATGCCCGACGCATCCCAGACCCGGGGCTCTTATGCGCTGATCGACCGCCTGCGCGCCGATTTTCCGCATGTAGAGATTGAAAGCTGTGCCTCTGGTGGCGGCCGCATCGACTTTGGCATCCTGCAGCGGACACAGCGCGTCTGGCTGTCCGATAGCAACGACGCGCTTGAACGTTTGCGCATTCAGCATGATGCCGCGCTGTTCCTGCCACTGTCCGTCACGGGCAGTCATGTCGGCCCCCGCCATTGCCATACCTCTGGTCGGCAACTGGATATTTCATTCCGCGCCTGGGTTGCCGCCCAACGCCACATGGGGTTCGAGATGGACCCACGCGAATTGGACGCGACCGAAACGGCGGTGCTGACCGAAGTCACCAACTGGTGGAAACACAATCGTGGATGGATGCAAAACGCGGATATCCTGCGACTTGATAGCGCCGATCCGGCCGTATTGGCCGAACAACAGTTGTCACGTGGCAAGGATCGTTTTGTCGTCTTCGCGGGCAAAGCCGCAACCAGCGCGCAGATCGCGCCACGCCCGCTGCGACTTACAGCACTTGAACCTGACGCGATGTACCGGATCGACCTGATCAACCGCAACACGCTGCATCACCTGTCACGCGGAACAACGGCATTGAAATCAGACAGTCTTGAGGTATCAGGCGCCTATCTGATGCGTCACGGCGTAACTTTGCCGTGGTCGTTCCCAGACCGGATGTGGGTTCTTGAAGGCGCGCGACTATGACAACAGAACCGATCAAAGCCGATTGGATCGCCGTTGACTGGGGCACCAGCAACATGCGGGCTTGGGCAATGTCTGAATCCGGCACCGTCTTGGCCGAGGCCACATCTGACCAAGGCATGGGTAAACTTGATCGCAACGGTTACGAACCCGCGTTATTGGCGGTTATCGGTGACTGGATCGACGGCCGCACGACTGTTGTCGCCTGTGGCATGGTTGGATCACGGCAAGGCTGGGTCGAAGCGCCCTATGCTGCAGTCCCTTGTCCGACTTTGCCGCAAGGTCTGGTCCAAGCCCCGACAACGCATCCCGACCTGAATGTCTATGTCATACCTGGCATTATGCAGGCCGATCCTGCGGATGTCATGCGCGGTGAAGAAACCCAGATAACCGGCTTTCTTGCCCGCAACAAAAATTGGAACGGCGTGATCTGCCTGCCCGGCACGCACACCAAATGGGTGCATGTGAGTGCCAATGAGGTAATCAGTTTCCAGACCTACATGACAGGCGAACTGTTCAATATGATCGCCACACAAACCGTGCTGCGCTACTCGATAGCACCCGAGGGTTGGGATGATGCCGCGTTCGGTGACGGACTAGCGACAGCAATCGCACGTCCCGAACGCCTCGCCGCGCGCTTGTTTTCGCTGCGTGCACAAGGGCTGCTAAAAGGAATGAAGGGCGATACAGGCCGTGCGCATCTTTCGGGACTTCTAATTGGCGCGGAACTGGCAGGGGCAAAACCCTATTGGCTTGGCCAACAGATTGCCGTGATCGGCGACAGTGGCCTCTCAAAACTCTACGTGGCGGCTCTGGCGACCCAATCGGCCCCGGCCACGCAAGTTAATGCAACTGCGATCACGCTGGCCGGTCTGATCACCGCCTATCAGCGAATGAAAGGATAACCCATGCACCGTCCCTTGATTGCCATTCTACGCGGCGTAACCCCGTCCGAAGCAGCCCCGATTGCCGCCGCTTTGATCGACGCGGGCATCACAAAGATCGAAGTCCCGCTTAACTCACCTGACCCATTCGACAGCATCAAGGCCATGGCTGACGCACACAGCAGTGACGCGCTGATTGGGGCGGGCACAGTCCTCTCCGTCGAAGACGTAGGTCGCGTGGCCCAAGTGGGCGGCAAACTGATCGTGTCGCCCAACTGCGACCAGCGCGTGATTGTCGCAGCCAAAACCGCCGGTCTGCAAAGCTGGCCAGGAGTAATGACCCCGACCGAATGCTTTGCGGCACTCAAAGCCGGTGCTGACGGGCTCAAGGTTTTTCCGGCCAGCCTGCTCGGTCCCGAAGGCATCAAAGCAATCCGCGCTGTCCTGCCAAAAGGCACACAAGTCTATGCCGTCGGCGGTGCCGGTCCTGACAACTTCGCCGAGTGGATGGCGGCGACGGCTGACGGGTTCGGTATCGGCTCCGCCCTCTACAAATCCGGCTTTTCGGTCGCCGAAGTGGCTGCCCGCGCGCGCGACATG
>CBDTYC010000338.1:0-2721 GCA_965364495.1 uncultured Yoonia sp.
ATTGCGACATGTGCCTCGCCGTATTCCAGCCGAAACAAACGGTCGCCCGTGCGGTAGCGGATGCGCAGGTCTGGATGCTCGGTCTGAAATGCGACCAGAATCGGCGTCAGCATCGGCGAGGCACTTTCCAGCGACGTGACAGCCAGTTCACCCGAAACGCCCTCGCCCTGTCCTTTGATCCGCCCCGCCAACTGCGTGAACTGATCGTCAGTCGCCTGCGCAACCTGTAGCAAATCCTGCCCTGCTTCGGTCGCGGTATAACCCCGCGCATGCCGCTGGAACAGTTTGACGCCCAATCGCTGCTCGAGCGCGTCAATATGCCGGATGACGGTTGCATGGTGGACGCCCAGTTCATCGGCCGCACCGCTTACGGTGCCGCGGCGCGCGACTTGAAAGGCGGTTCTGATTTCGTCCCAGTTATCCATCGGTCATCCTGTGCGCTGGCAAACATACCTTGTGTAAATTCAGGCATACCGTTCGCACATGCAAGAGCTTAGTTGTCGATCAACACCGCAAAGGAGCATTTTACATGACAACGGTTCTACACATTAACGCCTCTGGCACGATCGACGGTTCTGTTAGCCGGAAAGCAACAGACAAGCTTTTGCAGGGTCTCAAGCCGACGCGCGTCATCACGCGCGATCTGGCCACGACACAACTACCGCAGGTAGATGCCACATGGATTACAACGCGGCTGATCCCCGCGGACATGCAAACCAAAGACCATAAAGAGGTGTTGGCCTTGTCCGACACATTGGTCGCAGAAATCAAGGCCGCAGACGTAGTCCTGATTGGGATGCCGATGTACAACTTTGGCATGCCAGCCGCGCTCAAGGCGTGGATTGACCTTATCGCACGGCCCAAAGTGACATTTGCCTACACCGAAGGCGGCCCCGTAGGCCTGCTGGAAGGCAAGCGTGCTATTGTTGCCGTAGCCTCTGGCGGAGTTCCGGTTGGTGCGCCGATCGACTTTGCGACACCGCATCTGCAGCAAGTGCTACGATTTATCGGGATTGATGACATCGAAATCCATACAGCCAAGGATGTCGTTGCCGAAATTGCAGCCTAGGGCTGGACATTATGCCCAGCGCACTAAGTGCTGGGCATGACACCTGCATCCCACTCGATGACCGTGCTGCGCGCGGCGCTTACACTGGCTTTTTTGTACTTTGGCCTGCGTAAACTGGGCAGCTTCGGTACGGATGTGGCCATTTACCAGGCCATCGGATTTGGCCAATTCCCCCGCTATGTCACCGGATCAATCGAGGTTGCAGGCGCTGGCCTGCTATGGCTGCGCGGCTGGGAGGCGCTTGCCGGACTGCTTTTGCTGGGCACTATGATCGTCGGACTGAGTGCCTTGCTGATCTGGGTCGGGCCGCCATATTGGCACATGCTGGTGTTGATGATCGGCACCGGATCAGTTGCTTGGGGCTACCGCGCGCAACTGGCTGCCCTTATCAAATAGCACTTTGAAGCCCACGCGCGATGTTGACTCGGGCAATCCTGCGGCGTAAACGCCCCATAACACCCGGATAGCATCAGCTTTCCGGTCCCTATTCATAGGGATCGCCCTCCGTCAGCGCGTCGCGCCCACGGGGGCTCTACTGCTTTTTGCGGCGCGTACATATATACGTGTCGTACCCGAAACGAGACGAGGGCCTTGGCCAATGTTTGAGAACCTATCCGATCGCCTTTCCGGCGTCTTTGACAAGCTGACCAAGCAAGGTGCGCTGTCGGATGATGACGTCAAAACCGCATTGCGCGAAGTGCGCATCGCCCTGCTAGAGGCCGACGTGTCGCTGCCGGTGGCGCGTGATTTCATCAAAGCGGTCCAAGAAAAAGCCACCGGTCAAGCGGTCACCAAATCCATCACCCCCGGCCAGCAGGTCGTCAAAATCGTTCACGACGAACTGCGCCATGTGCTGACGGGTGACACCGATCCGGGTGCGCTAAAAATCGACAACCCGCCTGCGCCGATCTTGATGGTTGGTCTGCAAGGCTCTGGTAAAACGACCACAACCGCAAAGCTGGCCAAGCGCCTGAAAGAAAAAGAGGGCAAGCGCGTCCTGATGGCGTCGCTTGACACAAACCGTCCCGCCGCGATGGAGCAGTTGGCGATTTTGGGTGCGCAAATCGGCGTGGACACGCTGCCGATTGTCAAAGGCGAAGATCCGGTCGCGATTGCAAAACGCGCCAAAGTCCAAGCCAGCCTGGGCGGATATGACGTCGATATGCTTGATACCGCCGGTCGTTTGCACATCGATGCAGAGCTGATCGCGCAAGCAGCAGCCGTGCGTGACGTCGCCAACCCGCGCGAGACGTTGTTGGTCGTGGACGGTCTGACCGGGCAAGACGCGGTCAACGTCGCCCAAGAATTTGACGACAAGATCGGCGTGACCGGTGTTGTGCTGACCCGTATGGATGGCGACGGACGTGGCGGTGCGGCCCTTTCAATGCGTGCAATCACCGGCAAGCCTATTCGCTTTGTCGGTCTTGGCGAAAAGATGGACGCGCTTGAAACCTTCGAGCCGGACCGGATCGCAGGCCGCATTCTTGGCATGGGTGATATCGTTGCGCTGGTCGAGAAAGCCCAAGAGACCATCGAGGCCGAACAAGCCGAACGCATGATGAAGCGGTTCCAGAAAGGCCGCTTTAATATGAACGATCTCAAGATGCAGCTTGAGCAGATGATGAAAATGGGCGGCATGGAAGGCATGATGG
>CBDTYC010000339.1:0-2711 GCA_965364495.1 uncultured Yoonia sp.
GCACAGGCGGACATTCCGGTCGTTGTGACCAACTCGAACATTGCGGAAGCGGGTTTTGACTTTGTGGCGTCTTTCTCTGGTCCTGACAACGTCACACAGGGCATCCGCGCTGCTGAGATCATGTGTGACCGCTTCAAGGATCTTGGCATTGAAGATGAGGCCAAAGTTGTCCACATCACTGGCCAGCCAGGATACACGACAGCCATCGAGCGCGCTCAGGGCTTCAACGACCGCCTGCCAGAAGTTTGCCCGAACGTAGAGCAGATCGACGAGCAGCCGGGTGATTGGAACCGTGAGAAGTCGCAGCAGGTCATGGAGGCTTTCCTCGTCCAGTATGACGACATCGACGGCGTCTATTCGGGCGATGACAACATGGGTGTTGGCGCAATGAACGCTGCCATCGCCGCAGGCCGTGTCGATGGAATCACTTTCGTTGGTGCCACCAACTTCGCGGTGGGCTATGAAGCGATGGCTGCGGGCACGTACTGGGGTTCGATCTATCAGTCGCCTGTTGATGATGCAGAAGCAGCGCTGAAGACGGCGATTGACCTGCTCAACGGCGAAGAGCTTCCATTCCTGAACTACTTCGATACACCGAAGATCACTCAGGACAACATGGGCGAGTTCACGAAGCCTGTATTCTAAGATCATAAGTCTGGGTGGGGGGTACGGCCCGCCACCCAACTCCTTTTGCATTCCAAAAACAGTAACAGGTACTGGAGAAGGCCAATGGGTCGAGTGTCAGGTCGGTCGTGCATTGTGACGGGTGCCGCACAAGGTATTGGCCGCGCCATCGCTGAGGCGCTGCTGACTGAAGGGGCAAGCGTATGTCTTGCCGACATCAATGGTGATAAGGTCTCCGAGGTTGCGGACTACAACCGGAAGACATATGGCGACGCTAATGTCACTCACGCGCATGTTGATGTGACTGACCGCGCCACCGTTCGCGCGATGATCGACCATACGGTCGCGATGTTTGGCGCGCTTGATGTCAAATTCAACAATGCAGGCGTAAACAAGCCGATGAACTTTCTCGATGTGACTGAGGAAAACTGGCGCTTCATCAACGATGTAAATGGCCTTGGTTGTCTTATCGGAATGCAGGAAGCGGCCAAACAATTTATCCGTCAGGGCACATTCGGAAAAATCATCAACACAGCCTCGATCGCGTCGCGGCAGGGCTTTGACAACGTGGCGCCTTATTGCGCCTCCAAATTTGGCGTTGTCGCGTTGACGCAGTCGGGCGCGCGCGACTTGGCAAAACATAATATTACCGTAACGGGCTTCGCACCGGGCGTCGTTGCGACCGAGATGTGGGAGCAAGTTGATCAGGACTTGATGGAAATTGGTGCCGCCGAGCGACCTGGTCAAGCGATGGAAGAATTTGCCTCTGAAATCCTGCGTGGCCGCGTGGCCAAGCCGCAAGATATTACTGGAACGACGACCTTTCTGGCTTCACCAGAAAGCGACTACATGACTGGCCAGATCGTTATGATCGACGGTGGCATGACGCTGGTATGATCTAATGTGCCGAAGAAAGGATTTTGGCAGGTTGGATCGAAAAAAAACGAGGGGCAGCCAAGTGCGGTCCAAGGGAGGGAACAATGGCTGAATTTACGAAGCAGGACATCGGAAAGTTTCTGGCGAAACAGGGCATCCTTATCGCCTTTGCCTTTTTCATCATAGGGTTCACAATTGCCAACCCGAAATTCCTAACCGTCGATAATTTCGAGAACGTGGTCAGGTCTTCGGCAATTTTGGGCGTAATGGCGTTGGGGGTTACTTTCGTGGTTATCAGCGGCAATCTTGATCTCTCTGTAGGGTCGATGATGTCGTTCTCGACGATCGTTGTCCTTGATCTTCACGATAAACTTGGGCCAACCCTTGCTATCCCTGCCATGTTTGCGATGACGCTGTGCCTTGGGGCATTCATTGGGTTTCTTGTGGGCTATCTAAAGCTCAATTCACTGATTGTGACGCTGGGGATGCTGTCGGCCATCCACGGACTGACGTTGACCTATTCGGGCGGCAAGAACATGGATATTGCGGACAAAGAAGGCACCTGGTTCGCCATCTTCGGGCAAGGCAATATCATGGGCATCCAGACGCCGATTCTGATATTCATTGCGCTGGCGGCTTTGCTGGGCATCATATTGGCCAAGACGCCCTTTGGCCGAAAGGTCTATGCTGTGGGCGGCAACGGGACGGCTGCGACCTTCTCGGGTATCCGGCGGGCCCGTGTAGTGTTTTTGTGCTACATCATGAGCGCGCTTTGCGTGGCCACGGCCGGTCTCATTCAGGCCAGCCGTTCCATGGGGTCGCAAAACACTGTAGGACAAGGGCTTGAGCTTGAAGTGCTCGCCGCTGTAATTCTGGGCGGCGCGTCGCTGTTGGGTGGATCTGGAACGATCTTCAAGACGGTGATTGGCGTGCTGATCCTAGGGTTCATTCAGAATGGCCTTCTGCTGGTCGGTCTTGATTTCTCCGTTCAGTACGTTGTGACTTGGGTCATCATCATCCTCGCCGTCTGGCTTGATATTGCGGCCAAGCGCGGCAAGCTCTTGTCGCCGATCGCGTAAGGGAGGAAAGAAAATGCAAGCTGGAAAACTCTCGAAATATCTCGCAGGCGGCGCCATCTGGGGCTTTATCGTCCTTGAGCTGATCTTCTTCTCGGTGGCGGGCGAGTTCTTCTCCGTCAGTGACAAGGCCTT
>CBDTYC010000340.1:0-2707 GCA_965364495.1 uncultured Yoonia sp.
GGTGGTGCAAGGCCGCTTGGATGGTGTGCGTATCATCGGGGTCGAGCCGCTGACCGCGCCGCAGGGTATCGGCCCCGTTGCGCCGACCGAAGGGGGCGATCTAGACCGCTTTCTGACAGGTCAGGGCCAGCTTTTCGCCAATGCCGAAACTGCACGGCGACTGCCTGAACTGGACGTCATCGTAACGCCTGACATAGCACCCGGTGCGGCGATCACGGATATTGGTGTGGCGCAGCGTTTGCTGGAAAAAGAGGGGCAGATTGACAGTCTGATCCTGTTGCCCCGCCAGCCTGTTGGCCGCCCCGATCTGGCACAGATTGCCCCTGATCTGATCCTCCAACCCGCCCAAGGTGGCAGCGATATTGCCCGGTTGACCGATAGCTTTCACCTCAACCTGACGGCCTTTGGGCTGCTGTCATTCGCAGTCGGAATTTTTATCGTCAATGGTGCCATTGGATTGGCGTTCGAGCAACGCAGACCGGTCGTTCGCACCATGCGTGCTTTGGGCCTGCCGTTGCGGCGCCTGATTGTGCTGATGGCCGCCGAGCTTGCGATTTTTGCACTGATAGCAGGGATAATTGGCGTGGCACTTGGCTATGTCATTGCAGCACTTCTGCTGCCGGATGTAGCGGCAACCTTGCGCGGGCTTTACGGGGCTGATGTGTCGGGAACGCTTCAATTGCGACCGTCTTGGTGGTTGTCCGGACTTGCAATCGCCCTTGGCGGTACCGCGATTGCCGCCTGCGGCGCATTCTACCGGATTGCGAAAATGCCGCTATTGGCCGCAGCACAGCCGCGCGCATTGGCGATGGCAGCAGGGCAGTTGGCCAAAGTGCAGGGGGCTGCTGCCGCCATGCTTTTGGCTGGTTGTGCTGTGCTGATGTTTGTCGCGGACGGTTTGATTGGCGGCTTTGCACTGCTTGCCACGCTTTTGATCGGCGCGGCGCTTGCGCTGCCCGTCATTCTGAGCGGGGCGCTGGACACGATGAACCGCTTTGCCCGTTCGGTCACAGCGCAGTGGTTTTGGGCTGACACGCGCCAGCAGTTGCCCGGTTTGTCTTTGGCGTTGATGGCGCTTTTGCTGGCGATGTCCGCCAATGTGGGTGTTTCGACAATGGTGTCGAGCTTTCGGGTGACATTCACCGATTTTCTGGACCAACGCCTTGCATCAGAGGTCTATGTCCGCACCAGCGACGCCGCGCAATCCGCCGCTTTGCTGGACTTTGCCGCGACCCGCGCTGATGCGATCTTGCCTATCCAAAGTGCGGACACACAGGTCGCCGGCCAACCGACCGAGGTATTCGGCACGCGTGATCACGCCACCTATCGCGATTTTTGGGTGTTTTTGCAGAACGCCAAGGATGCGTGGGACACGACATTTGCGGGCGAAACTGTGTTGATCAACGAACAACTGTCCCGTCGCGCCGGGCTGGCGGTTGGCGATGTCGTGACCCTGCAAGACCAATCCTTTGCGGTTGCAGGTGTCTATGGCGACTACGGTAACCCAATTGGACAGGTCGTCATGTCAGAGACTGTTTTTGCGGTTCTATACCCCGATATTTCGCCGCAAAACTTCGGGCTGCGCATGGCGCCATCCGACGTAGCAGGGTTTGTTACTGCTCTTGAGGCGCAGACGGGAATTCCCGCCACCCAAACGGTGGATCAAGCAAGCATCAAGTCGATTTCCCTCGCCATTTTCGAACGTACCTTCACCGTGACCACGGCCCTTAACGTCCTCACGCTGGCGGTTGCAGGTTTCGCTATTCTGATGAGCTTGCTGACACTTGCCAGTATGCGTGTCCCGCAACTGGCCCCCGCGTGGGCGATGGGCATGACCCGCAGTCAATTGGGCCGGTTAGAGCTGTTGCGGGCTGTCATGCTGGCCATGCTGACTGCACTGGTTGCGCTGCCGCTGGGGCTCGCGCTCGCGTGGGCGTTGCTGGCGGTGGTCAATGTGGCGGCATTCGGCTGGCGTTTGCCGATGTATCTTTTCCCTGCCGATTATGCGCGGCTGGCTGTATTCGCACTATTGGCCGCAGGTTTGGCCGCGCTTTGGCCAGCGCGCAGGTTGGCGCGCACGCCGCCAGCGGATTTGCTCAAGGTGTTTTCCAATGAACGTTAAGGTCCTCATCCTGATGTGCTGGTTGCCGCTGTCTGCAATGGCGCAAGGGTTCGCAGGGCTTGGTACGCAAGCCGAGGGCTTTGCCGTCCCGCAACCCGACCCCGCGTTTTCGTTCCCTGCGGATCATGGCCCGCACAATGATTACCGCATCGAATGGTGGTATCTGACAGCCAATCTTGAAGCCGCAGATGGCACACCCTACGGGTTGCAATGGACCCTGTTTCGGTCGGCCCTCGCGCCTGAGGCGGGTCAGGGTTGGGCGACCCCGCAGCTTTGGATGGGCCACGCAGCCGTGACAACGCAAACCGACCACTATGTAAGTGAACGCCTCGCACGGGGCGGGATCGGGCAGGCGGGTGTTGTGGCAGACCCGTTTGCTGCGTGGATCGACGACTGGTCACTTGCGGGCGATTGGGACAGCCTGCGGATGACCGCCAGCGGCGCCGATTTTTCTTACGACATGGACCTTACTGCCCAAGGCCCGCTAATTTTTCACGGGGCAGAGGGCTATTCGGTGAAGTCCGCCGCGGGGCAGGCGTCGTATTATTATTCACAACCGTTTTTTGAAATCTCAGGGACCCTGCG
>CBDTYC010000341.1:0-2649 GCA_965364495.1 uncultured Yoonia sp.
CCGCCAGCACGATACGCGATTTGGTGCCTGACGCCGTGCCAGCAATGCTGACTGGTCCCAGCTTTGCGGCCGACATCGCACGCGGCTTGCCAACGGCACTCACGCTCGCTTGCGCAGATGATGCCCAAGGCGTGATCCTGCAAAAAGCACTCTCCACCGCCAGTTTGCGCCTGTACCGCACGACCGACGTGATCGGTGCGGAACTGGGTGGGGCGCTTAAGAATGTCCTCGCTATTGCATCGGGCGTCGCGATGGGTGCGCGCCTCGGAGAAAGCGCGCGCGCCGCACTGCTTACACGCGGATTTCCCGAGATGCAGCGCTTGGCACTCGCGCTTGGTGCGCAGCCTGAAACGCTATCGGGCCTGTCCGGTTTTGGTGATCTGGTTCTGACCTGCACATCCGATCAATCGCGGAATTACCGCTATGGTTTTGCATTGGGGCGGGGCGACGCGTTTGACCCGACCACCACCGTCGAAGGCGCCGCGACCGCTCGCGCTGTGCAACAGTTGGCAGGCAAGCTCGCGCTTGATATGCCGATTTGCAATGTCGTTGCAGATTTAACGACTGGCACAACTGATGTGCAATCAGCACTCGCCGCGCTTTTGTCGCGCCCATTGAAAGAAGAATAGATGCGTTTTGCCCTGATGACCAAAGACAAACCTGATGCCCTGCAAACCCGTTTGGACAACCGAGACGCCCATTTGGCCTATATCGCCGAAACTGGCGTTGTAGAAATGGCAGGTCCTGTTCTGGATGATGCCGGTCAGATGTGCGGATCGCTGATCGTGCTTGACGTCGCAGACCTTGCTGCGGCGCAGTCATGGGCCGACAACGACCCTTATGCCAAAGCGGGGCTGTTCAGCGACGTAACACTGCGGGCTTGGAAAAAGGTGATTGGTTAATGGCCTATTGGCTGTTCAAATCCGAACCCGACGTTTGGGGATGGGACGCGCAGGTCGCCAAAGGCGATGCGGGCGAACAGTGGGACGGCGGACGCAACTATCAAGCACGCAACAACATGCGGGCGATGAAATTGGGCGATAGGGGGTTTTTCTACCACTCGCGCTCGGGTTTGGAGATTGTCGGTATCGTCGAAGTCTGCGCCGAAGCACACCCTGATACCAGCACCGACGACCCGCGCTGGGACTGCGTCGACATCAAAGCGGTGCGGCCTTTTGAACGGGCCGTTACACTGGAAGAAATCAAAGCAGAGCCGCGGCTGGCAGACATGGTACTTGTCAATAATTCGCGCTTGTCGGTGCAGCCGGTCAGCGATGACGAATGGAATCTGATCTGCGAAATGGGCAAAACCGACCCGTAACCCGACCAAAAAAAGAGGGTCCGGATGAATGCCCGAACCCTCTTTCATCCCCACGTGCTCTATCTCCACCACACGTGTTCGAATTTTGGTTCGGACCATCCTAGTCCTGTCCAGATTTCTACAAGACCAATGCCACATCGCGCAAAGGATATGTCCTTAAGATGTGAATCAATTTTGACCAAAAACGCAAAACGCCCACCGGATTGGCGGGCGTTCACATGCAATCGGCTAGGAAATCAACCGTAAATGGCCTCTTTGCCGAAATGCTTTGTCAGCATGTAATAGACAACCGCACGGTATTTGTTCCGCTCGGATTGGCCATAGGTTGTCAGCACGGCACTGATTGCAGCGTCCAGTTCCGGGCTGTCTTTGAGGCCAAGTTTCTTCATCAGAAAATTGTTCTTTACGGTTTCAAGCTCACCCGCTTGGCTACCAGCCACGGTTGAAGCGTCCGCGTTGTAGATCGCCGGACCACAGCCGATCGTTACCTTGGTCAGAAGGTCCATGTCAGGCGTCATACCGCACTTGTTTTTCAGGTCGTCCGCGTACTTTGCAATCAAATCGTCTCTTTTACCCATGAGAATGTCCCCGTTGTTTAAGTTCTTGTTTATGACACGACATCACACATCGCGTTGTGCGCACGTTAAGGTGACAGGCCGCAATCCGTAAAGAAAAAAGGCCATCAGGCAGCGATCTTTTGCCCCTCTAATTGGGATTGGGTAGGGCACAGCGCGAACTCTGCCTAGCGACACAGTCCCCATCCGCGCGACTGCAGGTGAAAGTGATCTGCATGAAACATGTTGTAGTCTGGGGACAACGTCAGGTCGAACCAGTCGCAAGCACCATCACGAACAGACCGCAAGAAATCTGCTTTGGGGCCGGTTCCGTCCCAATCCGCAAGCAGCCGAATGCGCGTTCCATCAGCCAGATCGAAGCCGGCTATGTCAATTGCATCTGCTGTTGCGTGCGTACTCATACGTGTTGAGGGGCCATTGCTGGATTTGATCGGACGGCAATTATAGCTGCCAATATGCGCGATGTTCCTGACAGGTGATCCGAAGTACGCAATCGCGGCAGGTTGAAGACTATGCTGCTCCCACATCGCCATGCGCAGTGCGATCGCACAGCGGGTTTCAAGGGGCTGCAGCGTTGCCTCGCCAACGCGGGCCAGCATAACGCGGTCACTGATAAAGCATTGCGCGTTTTCTTTTAACGGATCACGGGGTTGAACGGATGCGTTTCCTACAAGTGTATTCAAGCATTGATCAAATGAAGCCACCGCACGGTTCAACTTCCAACTTGTAAGTGGTGTCATTGGATCACTGACC
>CBDTYC010000342.1:0-2577 GCA_965364495.1 uncultured Yoonia sp.
ACATCCGGCCATAGTGGGTCGGGTGAACGTCACGTACTTCAACACCGGCACGCTCACGTGTCAAACCGCCAGGTCCAAGCGCTGAAAGGCGACGCTTGTGCGTGACCTCGGACAGCGGGTTGGTTTGGTCCATGAACTGCGACAGCTGCGAGGAGCCGAAGAATTCACGCACAGCAGCCGCAGCTGGCTTGGCGTTGATCAGGTCTTGCGGCATGACTGTGTCGATCTCAACGCTGGACATACGCTCTTTGATCGCGCGCTCCATGCGCAGCAGACCAACGCGGTACTGGTTTTCCATCAATTCGCCGACAGAACGGACACGACGGTTACCAAGGTGGTCAATATCATCGATATCGCCCTTGCCGTCACGCAGTTCGACCAGCGCTTTGATACAGGCGACGATGTCTTCCTTGCGCAGGGTACGCATGGTGTCTTCGGCATCCAGATCGAGGCGCATGTTCATCTTCACGCGACCAACAGCGGACAGGTCATAGCGCTCGCTATCGAAGAACAGTGTGTCGAACAGCGCAGACGCGCTATCAACGGTCGGTGGCTCACCCGGACGCATGACGCGGTAGATATCCATGAGCGCGGTTTCGCGGTTCATGTTCTTATCGGCCGCCATCGTGTTGCGCATGTAGGCGCCCACGTTGATGTTATCGATGTCCAGCACAGGGATAGACTTGATGCCCGCATCAACCAGATCCTTGAGCGTCCCGCCGATAACTGTGCCTTCTTTGTCCATCTCAAGCGTCAGCTCATCACCGGCTTCGACGTAGATCGCGCCGTTTTCTTCGTTGATGATGTCTTGCGCTACGAACTTGCCCACGATGTTTTCGTATGGGACCAGCAGATCGGTGACTTCGCCAGCATCGATCAGTTTCTTGACCGAACGCGGTGTCACTTTCTCGCCTGCTTTGGCGATCACTTCACCGGTTTTCGCGTCAATCAGATCAAACGTAGGGCGTGTGCCACGAACACGCTCTGGGAAAAACTTGGTTGTCCAGGCCTTACCCTTTTTGTCCAGCTTGTAATCAACGGTGTTGTAATAGGCATTCATAATGCCTTCCTGATCCATCCCCAGCGCATAAAGCAGGGTTGTCACAGGCAGTTTACGACGGCGGTCGATCCGGCAGAACACAAGGTCCTTGGCGTCGAATTCAAAGTCCAGCCAGCTACCGCGGTATGGGATGATGCGGCAGGCAAACAGGAGTTTACCGGAAGAGTGGGTTTTGCCCTTGTCGTGATCGAAGAACACGCCTGGGGAGCGGTGCATCTGGGATACGATCACGCGCTCGGTGCCGTTGACAACAAAAGTGCCATTCGGTGTCATCAAAGGCATATCGCCCATGAACACGTCCTGTTCTTTGATGTCTTTGACAGACTTCGCACCTGTGTCTTCGTCCACTTCAAACACGATCAGACGGAGGGTCACCTTTAGCGGTGCACTATAAGTCATGTCACGCTGCTGACATTCCTCAACGTCGTATTTCGGCTTTTCCAGCTCGTACTTGACGAATTCAAGAACGGCGGTTTCGTTGAAATCCTTGATCGGGAACACCGACTGGAAGACACCTTTGATGCCTTCGCCGTCAAGTGGCGTCTCGCTGTCGCCGGAGCGCAGGAACAGATCATAGGAAGATTTTTGAACCTCGATGAGGTTCGGCATTTCAAGCACTTCACGGATTTTGCCGTAGTACTTACGCAGGCGTTTCTGACCAAGGAACGTAGAAGCCATGTGCGGTTTCACCTTTTGTTTTGTCTCTCGAATGCTGCACCACCGGGGCCGTAGCGCATCACCCATTTGACCGGGGGTTTCGTCTATTCGTGGCAACCGTCCCACCGGTGCCTCCCGACGAAAAACCTACCCAAGAGGACGGTCAGCAAATGGCCGACCTCTAAGACAGGTTTGGCTGGACCCGCAAATTGCGAGTCCAGCCTTGTTTTTAGGGCGAATTTTGCTTCGCCAAAAGCGGGCTTAGGCCAGCTCGACCTCTGCGCCAGCTGCTTCCAGCTTTGCTTTGATCTCTTCGGCTTCGTCCTTGGACGCGCCTTCTTTGATTTTGCCGCCAGCTTCAACGAGGTCTTTGGCTTCTTTCAGGCCAAGACCTGTGATGCCGCGAACTTCTTTGATGACGTTGATTTTGGATGCGCCAGCGTTCTTCAGCACAACATCAAATTCAGTCTTTTCTTCTGCAGCCGCACCAGCGTCGCCAGCAGGGCCTGCCATCATAACAGCGCCACCGGCTGCTGGTTCGATGCCATACTCATCCTTCAGGATGGTTTTCAGTTCTTGTGCTTCGAGAAGGGTCAGACCAACAATCTCTTCAGCCAGTTTTTTCAGATCAGCCATTTTATGCTTTCCGTTCGTTTTAAGTGTGTTCCAACGTGAGGGTCGCACCCCCAAGTCAATTCAGATGCTTTATGCAGCTTTCTCTTCGATGGTTGAGAGAATGCTTGCGATGTTCGAAGCAGGCGCGCCAACGGCCCCGGCGATGTTGCTTGCAGGTGCGGCAATGCAGCCCACGATGGAAGCAATAAGCTCCTCACGGGATGGCATACCGGCAACGGCTTTCA
>CBDTYC010000343.1:0-2563 GCA_965364495.1 uncultured Yoonia sp.
CGGTCGCAAAGTCATGATGGCGTTTCCGGGAGGTGCAGGTTACGGCGATCCGGCCGAGCGACCAAAAGATCAGGTGAAACGTGATCTGGCACGGGGTTATATCTCTGCTGAAATTGCTGCGCGTGTTTACGGGCTGACAAAAGATGACATCGCAATCGTTGCGGCCGCGAATGCCAAGGGTGACGTTCTATGAAGCTGGCTCCTAATCGTTTTGCGGCCGCGCTCGCAAATGGTGACAAGCAAATTGGGCTTTGGATCAGTCTGTGTAGTAACGTTGTTGCCGAAGTCACTGCGCATGCAGGCTTTGACTGGGCGCTGATCGATATGGAGCATACGCCGAACGACTATCTAAGCGTTCTGGGGCAGTTGCAGGCCTTTGCGGCTAGCGACACAACGGCACTTGTACGGGTCGAATGGAATGATGCGGTCGCGGTCAAACGATTGCTGGATCTGGGGGCTGCGGGACTGCTGTTTCCAATGATCGGGTCGGTGTCCGAAGCAGAACGCGCGGTTGCAGCTACCCGCTATCCGCCGCACGGCACACGCGGGTTTAGCGGCGCTACGCGCGCTACCAAATTTGGTCGTGTGACAGATTACCCGACCCAGATAGAGGCCGAAACAGCGGTGCTTTTGCAGCTGGAAACGCGCGCCGCAATCGCTCAGGCCGATGCAATTGCTGCGGTTGACGGGGTGAGCGGTATCTTCTTTGGACCGGCCGACATAGCGGCTGACATCGGCAAGCTGGGCAAGCCGAGGGATCCGGAAGTTTGGGCCTTGATCAAACCCGCCGCACAAGCGTTGATCGCCAAAGGGGTACCAGTCGGGACTTTGGTGCTAGACCCGGTTTTTGCGGCAGAATTGCTGAATGAAGGGTTCAGTTTTGTGGCCTGCGGGACAGATGCGTCCTTGTTGGCAAGGGCATCAGACAATGTTCTGGCTGCTGTGAAGAACGGGCTGGCCCAGGCCTAGAACGAAGAACTGATGGTCAGGCCAGCTGAAAACGTCGTGCGGTCGTATCGGCTGACATTGCTACGGGTACGCGATGCATCGAGGCGCAATCCAGGGCTGAAACCAGCATATGACACTTCGGGAAAACCAATATTCATATTGGCAGAGAGGGTACGGTCGTCGCGCCCCCCGTCAATTGGTGCAAAGCCAGAAGGCAAAGTAAAAACCAGAAAGTCGGGGAAGTTGCGCAGGGAAATCCCCGCACCCGCCGAAAGGCTGATAGGGCCGATCGGCTCGGCCCAGCTATAAGATACATTTACGGATTGGCCTCGCGAGACGTAGTTCACACTCTCGCTGTCCGCTTTGCTGAGGCTCAGGTTGACACCCACGCGGTCCTTGCTTTCAAGCAGGAAGCTTAGGCCTAGGCCCGCAGTTGTGCGGTCAACCCGACCAATACCGTCAATGCTGTAATCGACACGTTCCTGACTGGCAGACAAAGACAAAAGCGTTCGATCTGACAGGACAAGGCGGCGATCAACAGCAATCCGCGTTGTGTCATAATTCTCAGGCGTACTTACTTTGGTGCTGAGTTTGAAATCGCGATACCTGAAGGTTGACTGCGACAAGCTGATCCCGAAAACGCCGTTTTCAAGCCCGCGTTCATGGCGCAGATTTACCTGTAATGCATCCGAGCTTAGGGCTTCGTTCGTGACCTCTGTGTCATCTGTCAGCCAGACGCGCGATCCTTGATAGCTGATCCCGATGGTCGAGCGGCTGTCTGCGTTTTGTTGGAAACGATATTGCGTGCCAAAACCCAATGTCGCGCGCCAGCCAGCGAGTGCTAGACCGTCTTCGCTGATCGTTCCGCCGGTATCACTGCCAGCCACGAAAAGGTCTTCATCCTCTGCACCGCCGTTCACGTTATTGGACGGGGCCAAGGAAAACGACAGACTGCTGGACCAAGGGTTTAATCGCGTAATGGCGCGGGCATCTGTGAGGGTCTGCGTCCGTTCGTCCTCATTCGGGGCTACGGTCAAAGCGCGACGCAACCAGAAGGTCGACAGGGTATAGCGTTCTTCGTTAGCCGCAGCCAAAGCAGTCAGACGTGCTGCCTCGTACTTCTGGATGTCCGTGGTCGAAACAGCCCAAGCGCGCGCGCCTGCCATGCGTCCGCGTCTTGGATCACCAATGCGCGGGGCCGCTGCGGCAACGACGAGCAAACTCTGACGGTCATCGGGCAACTGCTGCAAGACCGCCTCGGCGATTTGCAGGGCAAGCTGCAAGTCGCCAGAGAACAAAGCCTGCGTTGCGACATCGCGGGCTTGGTCGATGGTCAGGTCAACCGTCGTTTGCGCACTGACGCTGGACCCCAGAAGGAACAGCGCTAGTGCAAACAACTTTGCTTTCATCATCAGTTTTGTGAAGTACAATCAGTGGCAATAGTGCCACAGGATTCGATCACAAAGATGCCATATTCTTGCTCGTTTCCTGTTGCGAAGCCGGCAATAGAAGCAGCTAAAGCCTCGTTTGTTGCGATTGCAGCATCGACGTCGCCTTGGGTGGCACCGTTGACACCAAGAACGGGTACTTCGACCGCATCAGTACTTAATGCCCC
>CBDTYC010000344.1:0-2559 GCA_965364495.1 uncultured Yoonia sp.
CAATGGTTTTTCAGAATGAGCTTAACGATCGGCTCGCAAAAACGGCATTTCTGATGGGGTCCAAACGTACACTCGCCGATATTGCGATCCTGCCATTTGTGCGCCAGTTCGCAAACACCGACCGTATTTGGTTTGACGCGCAGGGGCTTGGCCCGCTGACTGCTTGGCTGGACGCATTTCTGGCATCGGACCGGTTTCGGGGGGTAATGAAAAAATATCCACCTTGGCAAAGCGGACAGGATCAAGTCTTGTTTCCTTAATTCAACGAAAGGAACACCGACCGCATGCAGCTTTTGATATCACCCGCCTCGCCCTATGTCCGCAAAGCGCGGGTTCTGCTGCGCGAAGCAAACCTGATGGACAAAATTGAAGAAGTTGTCGTCAGCACCTCCCCGCTGAAATCAGCACCAGAAGTCGTGTCTGCCAATCCGCTGGGCAAAATCCCTGCGTTGCTGCGGACTGATGGGCCCGCAATCTATGACAGTCGTGTGATTACGCGGTTTCTGGACGATCTGGCTGGCACACAGCTTTATCCGCAAACCGGCATCTGGGAAATTCTGACGCTTGAAGCGACAGCGGACGCAATCATGGATGCAACCGTTTCGATGAGCTATGAAATGCGGCTGCGCCCTGAATCCGAGCAATCACCAAACTGGCTAGAGGTTCAATGGGCCAAGGCGTCCCGCGGTATTGCCGCCGTAAACGACCGCTGGATGGGCCACCTGACGGGGCCGCTCAATATCGGGCAGATCGGGATGGCCTGTGCTTTGTCTTACATCGATTTGCGCCATGATGTGCGCGGTTGGCGCAACGGCAATGACGCGTTGGCACAATGGCATGCCAACTTTTGCACGCGCGAAAGCATGAAAGCGACGGTGCCAGAATAACACCCTAGAAGTTGAAGCTTACACCGACATTCACGGCATTCGTGAAAATGTCGGCCTCAAGCGTGCCGCCGCTGTCCAGATCGGCAGTATTGGCAGAATAGGTGCCCTTGTATTCGCCGAATAGGGACATTCGCGCTGTCAGGGGCAGGCTGGCGCCCGCTATCAACGTCGCGGCAGGTCCCGTTAGCTGGTAGCCTGATGTCTCAGCGCTCTCGCTTGCGACGTCTACATGCGGGACAGCAATGCCGACGCCCCCACCGACGTAAGGGGTAAATTCCCCAAGCACGTTGTCCCAGCGGTGATAGGCATTGACGGTCAGGGTATTCAGCCCATCAGTCATTTCCAGAACGTCATACCCGTCGGGCAGCGACGCGGGATAAATCTTGTTATGGGCAAAATCCAGACCAACGCCAAACGATTCTGACCGCCATGATGTCGCACGAACACCATAATAGAATGGCGCCTCGAAAGAGCGGCCCTTCCAGTCCATTTTCGCGCTGATGGGCCGGAACAAAGGATCACGAATCAAGACGTCTGACTGTTGCGCGGATTGCGCCCCGACATAGAAGCTAAGCTCGACCTGCGCCAAGACGCAGGACGGTGCCGCAATCATTGCAAGACAAAAAGCAAGCAGGCGTTTCATTTCAAAGATCCCAAAATCGCGCTGAGGACATAATCGCTGGCTTACACCTTCCCGAAAAAACTTTAAGTCCCCGTTAACTAGGAACGTAAAACCGTCGCTTTATGGTGACGGTTTTCACATCAATCCGGTTGAAATCCGCCGATACGGCAAAAATCCCCTACAAAACAAGCGATTCCCGCACTTGCCGACAATCTGACAAATACGCTTCTAGTTCTGCCGCCTACGCCGATTCGCGCGGCGGCCCTTAAAGAAACCTTATGAATTGCACCTTATTTGCCACGCTGAAAAGGCCTGCGCCTGATTGTCTGCTGGACGCCATTGGTTTTGGTGGATAAACAACGGCCAAATTGACTGATGGTGGCATCGGTCTATTTTTCGTGCGGGCATTAGGCCCATCATAAGAATCGGAGATGCATCCCGTGTCACATGCAGATGATCAACAGGGCACACGCCGCGACTTCCTTTATTATGCAACGGCTGGTGCCGGTGTTGTAATTTCGGGCGCCGCTGTTTGGCCACTCGTAAACCAGATGAACCCTTCCGCCGACGTTCTGGCGCTTGCCTCGATCCGCGTTGATGTCAGCGCTGTCGAGCCGGGCACACAGATTACTGTGCTGTGGCAGGGTAAACCCGTCTTTATCCGGTCCCGTACCGAAGAAGAGATCGCAGAAGCGCGCGCCGTAGACGTGAGCGACCTTCCGGATCAAAACCACGAAAATGCCAACCTACCAGCTGGCGGGCCTGCGACGGATGAAAACCGTGCGCTGACCGAGGATGGTGTCTGGTTGGTGCAGATGGGCGTTTGTACCCACCTTGGTTGTGTGCCTTTGGGTAACTCCGGCGACTTCCACGGCTGGTTCTGCCCGTGCCACGGTTCGCACTACGATACATCCGGCCGGATCCGCAAAGGCCCAGCGCCGCGCAACCTGCCTGTTCCTGTCGCGTCCTTCGTGGACGAAACTACAATTCAACTGGGTTAAGGAGAGAAAGCCATGGGCGGAATTCCCCACGACCATTACGAACCAAAGT
>CBDTYC010000345.1:0-2549 GCA_965364495.1 uncultured Yoonia sp.
ACCATTCATGATCGCACAAAACGACTATTCCAGCATACCGCTTCCGCTGTTCCTCGCGACTCTCACAATTCTGGTCTATTGGTGGCGGTTCCGCGTCCCGTTCGCGATGGCGATGATCGCTGTCGGGTTCTTCATTGTCGCAATCGTCTATGCCGCCAGCCGCGAAGGACGCGTCGCAGGTTTCAGCGAATTCTTTCTGCTGTCTGCTGGCGGACCATTCGCGTGGATCACCTTGATCTTGGGGCTGCTGGTTTTTGCGGTCGCAATGGTCTTCGACATGAGCGATCCACACCGTGTTACGGCAAGGTCCGCCAACGGGTTTTGGCTGCACGTCGTTGCGGCCCCCGCTCTGGTGAATACGATGGCTTTGTCGCTTCTTGCTCAGGACGGGAACGGGGCCAAAGTCGTCTTGTTGGCCGTCCTTGCGATGTTTGCAATTGTCGCGGTAGTGATCGACAGACGATCATTCCTCATCGCAGCGATCGGCTATATTGTCGCGCTTGCTGCCGCGGTTTTCGATGGTGATGGCGCCGCTTTGACAGTCCTGATCCTTGGCGTTGTCCTGCTTCTTCTTGGTGCATTTTGGGAACGTATCCGGGCGCGCATCTTGCGGTTTATGCCCGGCTTTGTTCCACTGCACCGTCTTCCTCCTTCTCAAGTTTAAGGCCAAATATGACTGATCTGACCCCACGCGAAATCGTATCGGAACTCGACCGGTTCATTATTGGCCAGAATGACGCCAAGCGCGCCGTTGCGGTGGCGCTGCGCAATCGTTGGCGCCGCAAACAGTTAGGCGATGACCTGCGGGACGAGGTTTATCCAAAGAACATCCTCATGATTGGCCCCACCGGTGTGGGTAAAACAGAGATTTCACGCCGTCTGGCCAAGCTTGCCCGCGCGCCGTTCATCAAGGTCGAGGCAACCAAATTCACCGAGGTCGGCTATGTGGGTCGGGATGTAGAGCAGATCATCCGCGATCTGGTTGATACCGCAATCCTCGATACACGCGAACACATGCGCGAAGACGTCAAAGCCAAGGCCCGCGAAGCCGCAGAGGAACGCGTGATTACGGCTGTTGCCGGTACTGATGCGCGTGAATCCACCCGCGAGATGTTCCGCAAAAAGCTAAAAGCCGGCGAACTTGATAACACTGTCATTGAGCTCGAACTTTCTGACACGTCGAATCCAATGGGCGGTTTCGAAATTCCTGGCCAGCCCGGCGGAATGGGCGGCATGATGAACATCGGAGAACTGTTCGGAAAAGCCATGGGCGGTCGCAAGATCAAGAAACAGATGACCGTCGCCGACAGTTATGAAACTTTGATTGCGGATGAAGCCGACAAATTGCTGGACGACGAGACCGTCACCAAAGCAGCCCTTGAAGCTGTTGAACAGAACGGCATCGTATTTCTGGATGAAATCGACAAGGTCTGCGCGCGCGCAGATGCCCGCGGCGCGGATGTGTCCCGCGAAGGTGTGCAACGCGATTTGCTGCCATTGATAGAAGGAACGACCGTTTCAACCAAGCACGGCCCAATAAAGACCGACCATATCCTGTTCATCGCGTCCGGTGCATTTCATGTGGCAAAACCGTCTGATCTGCTGCCCGAACTCCAAGGCCGTTTGCCAATTCGCGTTGAATTGCGGGCGCTGACCGAAGGTGACTTTGTGCGGATCCTGACCGAAACCGATAACGCGCTGACGCTGCAATACTCTGCCTTGATGAAAACCGAAGAGGTCACGGTGACCTTCACCGACGACGGTATCAAGGCGCTGGCCAAGATCGCCGCCGAAGTCAACGAAGCCGTCGAGAACATCGGCGCCCGCAGGCTATACACCGTAATCGAACGGGTGTTCGAAGATCTGTCCTTTAATGCGCCTGACCGCGCAGGCGATGACATCGCGATCGACGCGGATTTTGTCGAAAAGCATCTTGGCGAATTGTCCCGTTCCACAGATCTAAGCCGCTACGTGCTTTAGGGCTTTCAACTTTCGCAACCTCGCCCCATCAAAGGCGAATGAGTGAACAATCCGGATACCTGCGTTTCATTCGCGAAAATCTGCCCTTTCTGGGGACGGGTGTTCTGTTGTCGTTTCTGTCCAGCTTTGGGCAGACCTTCTTTATCTCGATTTTCGGTGGTGAAATCCGCGAGACCTATGGCCTGACCAACGGGGATTGGGGCCTGATCTATATGGTCGGAACCGGTGCATCTGCCTTGCTGATGGTTTTTGCGGGCGGGCTTGCGGATAGGTTTCGGGTGCGCACGCTTGGCATTGCCGTGATCCTGCTGCTGGCGTCGGCTTGTTTGTTTATGGCGTTCAATGCTGTCGCGGCCTTGCTACCGTTTGTGATTTTTGCACTCCGGTTTACCGGCCAAGGCATGACAACGCATGTTGCTACCGTCGCAATGTCCCGTTGGTTTATTGCCACTCGCGGGCGTGCTTTGGCCGTTGCCGCCTTCGGGTTCATGTTTGGTGAGGCGACGCTGCCGCTGACGATGGTCTGGCTGAAATCGTTTATCGACTGGCGGACCCTTTGGGTCGGTTTT
>CBDTYC010000346.1:0-2525 GCA_965364495.1 uncultured Yoonia sp.
CCGCGAATCCGTGGATCGAGCGCGTCACGCAAACCATCACCGATATAGTTCGCGGCCAGCACGGTCAGCGAGATTGCCAATCCGGGCCATAGGACCCGTTCCGGGAAGGCTGTCATGCGGTCTACGCTATCGAACAGGATTTTGCCCCATGTCGGAAAGTCGGATGGAAAGCCAAGTCCAAGGAACGACAGCGCGCTTTCTGTAATGATTGCGGTGGCAAGTCCCAAGGTGGCCGACACCATGATAGGGGACAGCACATTTGGCAGGATATGCCGTGTGATCATCCGCCGTGGAGGTGTGCCGATAGACCGGGCGGCCAGCACAAATTCACGCTCTTTCAGCGCCATCACGTCACCGCGCACGATCCGTGCGGTTTGCATCCATGATGTAATACCGATGCCAGCTACGATCAGAATGAATATCCCGTTCTCGGGTCCGAACGTTGCCCGCAACGGGTCGCGGAACAGCAGCATCATCACCAGCAAAAGCGGCAGCAGCGGCAACGACAGCACCAGATCGGTAAAGCGCATAAGCGCCCAGTCCAGCCGTTTGAAATAGCCAGACACCACCCCCACAAAAGTGCCGATCAGGATTGCGAGGATCATCGCGGTCCATCCAACGGCCAGACTGATCCGTCCGCCTTGCATGATGTTGGACATGATATCGCGGCCCAAGTGGTCGGTTCCCATCGGACGCGCCCAGCTTGTTTTTGCTTCGCCATCCCAGATCGCGACATAGATCGGGCGGACATCCTTGTTGCGGATGTCCAGCTTGCCGGGGTCGACGTCCCAGATGATTGGCCCGATCGCGCAAAAGAGCGTGATGAAGGCGAGAAATATCAAACCAGCCATCGCACCCTTGTGCGACCGGAACTGGTCCCACACGTCCCACCATTGGTTGCGGGGCTTGTCGGCTTTGGGGTCTTGCCTGTTGGAAGGCACGGACAAATCAGTCATAGCGGATCCTCGGGTCAAGCACGCCGTAAAGTATATCGGCAATCAGGTTCATCATCACGATAAGAACCGCCAGCAGGAAGGTGATCGTCATGACCATCGGAATGTCAGAGCCTTGCAGCGCGATGATCAACAGCTGCCCAAGGCCGTTCACCTTGAACACTTGCTCTGTGATGATTGCGCCGCCAAAGATTGACGGAATGCCAAGGGCGATGACGGTGACAACAGGGATCATAGAGTTGCGCAGAACGTGGCGCATAACGACGACGCTTTCGGTCATGCCTTTGGCGCGGGCCGTGCGGACATAGTCCTGACCCAAGTTGTCCAGCATTGACGCGCGCATATAGCGACTGACCTGCGCAGTGGTCTGAAGCGCCAGCACCATAACGGGCATGATCATCTGTTGCAGTTGGAATTTGAAGGTTTGCCAATCTACGACCTGATGCGTGGTGTCATAAATCGACGGGAGCCAGCCCAGCTGGACCGAGAAAATCACGATCACAAGCACACCCGAAAAGAAAGGCGGGACAGAAAAGCCGATCATGCTGACAAAAGTACCGGCTTGGTCAAAGACTGAATACTGTTTGTAGGCACTGATGATCCCGATCGGCAGGGCGATGGCCACACCAACGACATAGGACATGCCAACCACCCAAAGGGTCTGTGGCAGACGCTCCGATATGGTGTCAAAAACGGGGCTGCGGGACTGAAAGCTGATGATGCGCTGCGCACCATCGGCAAAATTGGTACCGAGTGCGGAATCAATCCAGTATTGCGGCTCGACGATAAAGAACTGCTTGAGCCACAGCGGAAAGCGTATCCACCAGGGCTCACCCAAGCCCAGGGCGATGCGCATTTTCTCTTTGACTTCAGGCGGGATCGTCAACGGCATTTGCGACATCGGATCACCCGGTGCCAACTCCAGCAGCATGAAAATCACGAAAGCGATGAAAAGAAGCGTCGGGATCGACAAAAGTAATCTACGTATGGTGTAGGTCAGCATGTGCGACGCCTTTGTACATAGCTTTAGGGGATAGAATTAGGCCGAGGGGACGAACCCCCCGGCCTAGTTAGGATTTAGCGGTTGTCGCCTGTACGGTACCAGTCAGCTACGTTCCACAGCTCACTGTCCCAAGTGTTCAGGATCACGCCACCAAGTGTAGTGGAATGTGCAGACACACGACCACGGTCAACCAGAGGTACGATGACGTTGCTATCCTTGGTCATCATATCATTGAGCATGATGCCAATACGGCCGCGTTCCGCAAGATCGGCGGTCGCTGCCAGCTCTGCCCAAAGCGCATCATAGGCCGGATCACAGAACCGGTTGATGTTTTCGCCTTGCCACTGGGTGTCAGGTGACGGGATGTTTTCGCAAAGATACGCGCCCAAATAGGCTTGTGGATCTGTGCCGGGGAAGTTGTTCGCATACATTTCAACGTCTGCCTCGAAACGCTGGCCTGTGTCAGGCGAACCCGGATCACCACCAAAGAAAACGCCCGCATCAATGTTGCGCAGTTCAGTCTCAACGCCGATGGATTCCCACCACTCTTTGATCAGAGCTTGGAAGTC
>CBDTYC010000347.1:0-2501 GCA_965364495.1 uncultured Yoonia sp.
GCCAAGCGGCAGGCGCTCTCCGAACGGGCTGTACCAGGAACCAAGGACTACCTTGCCGCGCAGTCGGGCCCAGACTTCGGACATCCACCGGCTTGACGCGCGGGCCTGCCAACGCTGGACCGGCAAGACATATCCCGCAGGCGTGGTCAGCCCGCGTTCAAAAACCTTGGCGATGCGCGCGCGTTCTTCGGGATCCTTGAGCTTGGAGTTCTCGGGGCTCACGTTAACGGGCAGATTACCCTCTTTGATGATCCATTCGGCCGGATCTTCAAATGCGGGCAATACGTTTTCTTGCGGCACAGATAGGCTGGTAGCGATTGCCGTCAGCAGTGCCTGCGCATCTTCGGGGCCTACGTCTTCATTGGTGTCTTCCCGGGCAAGCAAATCGGGGTTTTTCCAGATCGGCTGACCGTCCTTGCGCCAATAAAGCGAAAAGGTCCATCGCGGCAGTGTCTCTCCGGGATACCATTTGCCCTGACCGTAATGCAGCAATCCACCGGTCGAGAACTTGCCCTGCAGACGGCGCATCAGATTATCCGCCAAGCCCCGTTTTGTCGGGCCAACCGCGTCAGAATTCCATTCGGCACTTTCAAAATCATCGATTGAAACGAAAGTCGGTTCGCCGCCCATCGTCAGACGGACATCGCCCGCTTCCAGACGCTGGTCAACGCGCTGACCCAGCGCATTCAGCGCATCCCATGCATCGTCGGAAAACGGTTTGGTAATGCGTGGATGCTCTGCGGTGCGGGTGACCTGCATGTCAAAGGCAAATTCGACGTCCGCAGCGCTGGCCAAACCGGATATCGGTGCTGCGTGACGATAATGCGGGGTTGCGGCAAGGGGGATGTGGCTTTCGCCTGCCAGCAAGCCAGACGTCGGATCAAGGCCGACCCAACCTGCTCCGGGCAAGTATACCTCGACCCAGGCATGCAGGTCCGTGAAATCCTTATCGGTGCCTGCAGGCCCGTCAATTGCCACCAGATCAGGTTTTAGCTGGATCAGATAGCCCGACACAAACCGCGCTGCGAGGCCAAGATTGCGCAGCACTTGCACCAGAAGCCAACTGGTATCGCGGCAGGAACCGGCGGCGCGGCCCAGCGTTTCTTCTGCGGTTTGCACGCCGGGTTCCATGCGGATTTCATAGTTGATTTCATTTGCCAAACGGCTGTTCATCATGACCAGAAAATCAATCGTCACCATCTTGTCGCGCGATACCGTAGACATGAATTTCTGCAACAACGGGCCAACAGGCTCTGCACGTAGATAGATGCTAAGGTCGGGCGCGATGTCGTCGTCATACGTAAACGGATAATCTTTGGCCGCATCTTCGACAAAAAAATCGAACGGGTTGTAGACGGACATATCCGCGACCAGATCGACCTCGATCTTGAATTCCTGCACGGGTTCGGGGAACACAAACCGTGCCAGCCAATTGCCGTAAGGATCTTGTTGGTGGTTCACAAAGTGGGCCGAAGGCGAGACGGTCAAGCTATGCGAAATCACGCGTGTGCGCGAATGCGGCGCGGGTCTCAGCCGGATCGACTGTGGTCCCAGCATGACGGGCCTGTCATACTTGTAATGCGTCAGGTGGTAGATGCTGGCGGTGATTGACATATGCGGTCTCCTTGGCTGCATCATGGACGGGTCGCCGCAGCGCAGCAACTGCCAATTTCACAATCGGAAAACCACGTCGGCGCAGGTCTGACGGGGGATACGCGTGTTCGGACAATCCGCGCTGACCAACGATCAATCAGCCGGTTGCTTCTGCCGAGGTTTATTTCAGCGGTGTTGATGCCTGACTAATGTCGATTGCACCCCGATCAGTGGACCTGTGGGGTGCAATGCAATCGCAACAATACCTTGGCGTCTTATCCCTGCAGGGACCTGACCTGCAAATCGCCCTCTTCGCGGGCCTGCATTGCCAAAACAGCAGCATAAGAGGCCGCAGCAGTCGTAAAATACGGGATTTTGCCGTATAGCGCGACCGCACGAATTTCGCGGCTGTCTTCAACGGCTTGCGAGCCTTCGGTTGTGTTGAACACCAGTGCGATATGCTTGTCTTTCAAGCGGTCCACAATCGTCAGCCCGCCTTCGTAGACCTTGTTGACGATTTCGCAGTCAATCTTGTTCTCGGTCAACCAAGCGGCCGTTCCGCGCGTCGCGACAATCTTGAAGCCAAGGTCCATCAGGATCTGACCCGCAGTAACCATATCGGCAGTCTTGTCCGCATCTTTGATCGAAATGAAAACGGTTCCGCTTTGCGGCAGGTTGGTTCCAGCACCCATTTGCGCCTTAAGGAACGCACGCGGGAACGACCGATCCCAGCCCATGACCTCACCTGTTGACCGCATTTCCGGCCCTAGGATTGTATCAACGCCGGGGAAGCGGGCAAATGGCAAGACTGCCTCTTTGACCGAATACCAAGGGGTGTGCGGATCGGCGAGCGTGAACGCATCGCCCATCGGCAGGCGCAAGGCGGCGAAGCGTCGTCGCAGCCAAGC
>CBDTYC010000348.1:0-2493 GCA_965364495.1 uncultured Yoonia sp.
TCTACTAAACGCAAGTGCGAGAACCGCACGACGCGTTGTGTCAGCACTGGTCGAGCGTCAAAAGCGGATCGGTTTCTAGGTACCCCCCCTCGGGTGTTATGGCCTGTCGTGGGAAATGGTCGCGCAAGTTGCGCCCGCCCGACCATGACAGGTTAGATACGTTCGATCGCCAGTGCGATGCCTTGGCCACCACCGATGCACATCGTGATCAACCCGCGTTTACCGCCTGTGCGTTCAAGCTCGTACATCGCTTTGATCGTGATGATCGCACCTGTTGCCCCAACCGGATGACCCAGCGCAATTGCGCCGCCATTCGGATTTACGCGGGTCGGATCAAGACCAAGTTCCTTTGTGACGGCAAGTGCTTGGGAGGCAAACGCTTCGTTGCTTTCAATCACGTCAAAGTCTGCGGCAGAAAGACCTGTTTGCTCCAGAAGGCTGCGCACCGCGGGCACAGGACCGATGCCCATGACCTCCGGGCGTACGCCAGCATGGGCATACCCCAGCACACGGAATTTTGGCGTAAGACCCGCCTTTTCAGCAGCTTCCGCAGTAGCCAAGACCATTGCCGCCGCACCGTCATTCAGGCCAGAGGCGTTCCCTGCTGTCACTGACCCATCTTTCTGGAACACAGGACGCAGCCCCGAAAGGGCCTCTAACGTTGTCGCTTTGGGGTGTTCGTCTTTGACAAAATCCACCATTTCGCGGCGTTGCCGGATGGCGACAGACACGATTTGGCTATCAAAGTATCCGGCCTGCATGGCCGCGGCAGCCCGTTCCTGACTTTGCAGGGCGAAAGCGTCTTGCGCCGCGCGGCTGATACCATGTTCGGCTGCGACGTTTTCAGCCGTGACACCCATATGCCCCGTACCGAAAGGACAGTTCAAAGCGCCCAGCATCATGTCGCGCGTGACAATATCACCCATCTTGGCACCCCAGCGCTGATCCGAGATGATAAAGGGCGAACGGCTCATGTTTTCGGTGCCGCCTGCCAATCCGAAATCGGCATCACCCAGCATCAGCGACTGCAGAACCGAGACGATCGCCTGCACGCCAGACCCGCACAGCCGGTTCACGTTCATCGCCGGTGTCGTGTCGGGGATACCGGCATTCATTGCAGCAACGCGGCTGACATACATATCTTTGGGTTCCGTGTTGATGACGTGCCCAAAAGCCACCGTGCCAATCTGCCCGCCTTCAACCCCTGACCGCGCAAGCGCTGCCTTGGTCACGACCGTCCCTAATTCGATCGGTGAAGTGCCTGCAAGTGAACCGCCAAATGCCCCGATCGCAGTGCGCGCGCCGTCCAAGATCACAATCTCTTTCATGTCAGCCTCTTGTCTGTCAGTTTCATGTCATTGCTATATCACAGGCTGGCGTTGGCCAGCAAAACGTGACGGCACCGAAATCTGTGCGCGTCTGGCGTTTCCTTCACCGCAGACTGCGTTACCTTTAGGCGAAACGCGAGGACCTCATGCTGCTTTCGGTGCAAGACATTCACAAGACCTATCAAACAGCGGACGGTCCGTTCGAGGTGCTGCGCGGAGTAGATCTAGCGCTCGCGGCGGGCGAGACACTGGCGCTTACAGGTGAGTCGGGCAGCGGCAAAAGCACCCTGCTGCACTTGATCGGGGGTCTTGATGCCCCTGACCGCGGCGCGATCTTGCTGGAGGGGAATGATATCGCCACCCTTGATGACAACGGGCGGGCTGCATTACGGCGCGGTACCGTGGGTGTGGTGTTCCAGCAGTTCAACCTGATCCCGAGCCTGAAAGTCGTCGACAACATCGCGTTTCAAGCGCGGTTATCGTGCCAATATGATCCCCAATGGGCGGCGGAATTGGCTGACCGTATGGGTCTTGGGCCGCACTTGAACAAATACCCAGAGCAGTTGTCTGGTGGTCAACAGCAAAGGGTTGCCATCGCAAGGACCTTGGCACCCAAACCACGCTTGGTCTTGGCTGATGAGCCTACCGGCAATCTGGATGAAGGTACTGCCGACGCTGTCATGGATTTGATGCTGGAACTGGTGACCGAGGCGGGCGCTGGTCTGTTGATGGTTACCCACTCTGCGGCACTCGCGGGGCGCATGGCGCGGCGTCTGCACCTGCGCGCTGGACAGGTCGCATGATAAAGCCGGCACTACAGGCGTTGCTTTCACATTGGTGGCGCAATCCGCTGCAACTTTTTACCTTATTGGCAGGGTTGGCCCTTGCGACAGCACTTTGGTCAGGGGTGCAGGCGGTTAACGCCGAAGCGCGCGCGAGCTATGACGCTGCCGCCGCGACCTTGGGCGAAGGACAGTATGACCGACTTGTGCGTCGCGACGGGCAACCACTGGCGCAAGTTGTTTATGTCACGCTGCGGCGCGCGGGCTGGCTGGTTAGTCCGGTGGTGCAAGGCCGCTTGGATGGTGTGCGTATCATCGGGGTCGAGCCGCTGACTGCGCCGCAGGGGTTCGGCCCCGTTGCGCCGACCGAAGGGGGCGATCTG
>CBDTYC010000349.1:0-2471 GCA_965364495.1 uncultured Yoonia sp.
AACCGAATACTGCCACTGCCGCAAGGATGATTGATGTCTTTTGCATAATCTTAAGCCTATCGTTGATGATGAAGTCACATCACTATTGATGCGAATACTGCGCCCATCAATACCCAGATCGCCCTGATATCCAATATCAGAGCCGTTTTGTGCATCGCTTCGGCGAAAAACCGTCATCGGCCCGCTTGGTGAGTAAGCAGGCCGATCAGGGGAATGGTAACGGTTTGGAGAACTAGTGGCATCACGCTGACTGGAAAGCAGTGATGCTTTGGTCAGATTGCCGCAAACCCCGCTATCGGGAAAGCCAACTATCTTCAGGCCACGAATGTCGGCGACTTCTTGCCCAGATCGCGCACTGCCTTGTCCAATAGCCCGCTTGCGCAACATGCTTAGATCCCCACCAGATCTGGGAATGTTTGCCGGACGACATTCACGTCAATCCGCAGCATGGCCTCGTAGCTGGCAGGATCAAATGGGTCCTCGGCAGGAATAACCTCGCGGCCGAACAGCCAGCTCAACCGACCTGCATCCAGATTTCCGCGTACGAAAGGTTCTTCACCGAAATGATCCCACAACGCTTGCATAAAGCCGGCATCGGCGCGCTTGTCAGGTGGACGCCTGTCGGGATAGCGGATCCGCTCTGTCAGGGCTGTCGCGCCTTCTTTGTTCGCGCGCCGCAACACGAACTGGAAATCGGTTCCCGGCAAACGCCCCGGAAACCCGCGATGCTTGTCCATGTATGGCAAATTAGCCATGAGAGACTGCCTTTTTATAAGAGGGATTTGTCATCACAGCGGGATATTGTCGTGCTTTTTCCAAGGTGTGTGGACCTTTTTGTTGCGCAGCGACGCGAATGCACGGCACACCCGTTTACGGGTTGAATGTGGCATGATGACTTCGTCAATGACGCCTTTTTCAGCGGCTACAAAGGGGTTAGCAAAACGGTCTTCGTAATTCTGCGTATGTTTTGCGATTTTTTCAGCATCACCCAGATCGGCGCGGTGAATGATTTCTGTCGCGCCCTTGGCCCCCATGACGGCAATCTCGGACGTGGGCCAAGCATAGTTGAAATCACCCATCAAATGCTTTGACGACATCACAACATAGGCACCGCCATAGGCCTTGCGTGTAATTACGGTCACTTTAGGAACTGTGGCTTCGCCATATGCGTAAAGCAGTTTTGCACCGTGCTTGATTACGCCGCCATACTCTTGACTTGTCCCCGGCAAAAAGCCCGGCACGTCGACCAGCGACAGAATCGGGATTTCAAATGCATCGCAAAACCGCACAAACCGCGCAGCCTTGCGTGAACTATCAATGTCCAGACAACCCGCCAGAACCATTGGCTGGTTTGCCACAACGCCAACGGTGGAACCTTCCATCCGGATAAAACCGGTCAGGATATTCTTGGCAAACTCCTCTTGGATTTCATAAAAATCGCCTTCATCGGCAAGCTTTGTGATCAGCTCTTTCATGTCATAGGGCGAGTTTGGATTATCCGGAATCAGCGTATCAAGGCTGTCCTCAAGACGGTTCACATCGTCGAAGAAAGGACGCACTGGTGGTTTTTGCTGGTTATTCAGCGGCAAGAAATCGATCAAACGACGCACTTCTGCTAACGCCTCGACATCGTTTTCAAAGGCCGCATCCGCGACAGAGGACTTTCTGGTGTGGGTCGAAGCGCCACCCAATTCCTCGGCAGTGACCACTTCGTTCGTGACGGTTTTCACCACATCAGGGCCAGTTACAAACATGTAGGAACTGTCTTTGACCATGAAAATAAAGTCGGTCATTGCAGGCGAATAGACCGCGCCGCCCGCTGTTGGCCCCATGATCAGGCTGATCTGCGGAACAACGCCAGAAGCTGTGATATTGCGCTGGAACACCTCGCCATAAGCGGCAAGGCTGGCGACACCTTCCTGAATTCGCGCGCCACCACTGTCATTGATGCCGATGATCGGCGCGCCATTCTGCACAGCCATATCCATGATCTTGCAGATTTTCTTGCCGTGGGTTTCGGAAACAGATCCGCCCATGACAGTAAAGTCCTGCGAGAACACATAAACCAAACGGCCGTTGATGGTGCCCCATCCGGTGACCACACCATCGCCTGCTGGACGTTCTTTTTCCATCCCGAAATCGGTGCAGCGATGGGCCACAAACATATCGAATTCTTCAAATGATCCGTCGTCCAGTAGCAACTCGACCCGTTCGCGCGCCGTCAGCTTGCCCTTGCCGTGTTGCGCGGCAATCCGGCGTTCGCCACCACCCATGCGGGCTGCTGTGCGCCGCGTTTCCAGTTCCTGCAAAACATCCATCAGAGTCCACCTTTGCGAATTGTTCCCCTTGCATAGCTGTACTGACGCGCCGAAAGAAGCCTCAATGCGCATATTTGCAAATATTACGATTTGCAGTTTAGCATTTCTGCAAATTTGCAAATACTCCGCGAAGTGCCCCCCGCGACAGCGATA
>CBDTYC010000350.1:0-2462 GCA_965364495.1 uncultured Yoonia sp.
GATTGCCGCGTCGTGCGCCGTAAGGGCCGCGTCTATGTGATCAACAAGACGCAACCACGGTTCAAAGCCCGTCAGGGCTAAGACCTGCGACAGCAGCACTAAAAAAGGGGCCGCGTTCTTTGTGAACGCGGCCTTTTTCTTTTGCATGCTGACCCTAGCCTTTCATGCATGTCCCGCGCTACGCTTGTCACAACAAGACAACCGTAACGATCAAGGACTGCGCCCCATGACCCTTTTCAAATTCCGACCTTCCGCGATTGCCGCCATTCTTCTGGGCGTCGCGTCACCAGTGTTTGCACAAGACAGCATATGCGGCGGCGTCGGAGGCGGCGGTATCTGGGTCGGCGGCGCCGAGGCCACATCAGACATCACTGTTGCGGAAACCTACCTTGAACAAATGGCATTGGTATTGGGCGGCAACGACTATGTATCGCTTTTCACGCTCTCTGAACCCACAGATGTCCGGATCGAAGCCGCAGGGCGCGGGTCCGGCGATCCGATCATCGATTTGCTGGACCGATCCGGCGGGATCATCTTGACCGACGACGATTCAGGTGGAAACGCAGCGGCGCGCGCAGAAACAACTCTCGAGCCCGGTACGTACTGCATGTCGATGCGCAGCTATGACGGCGGACCAATGACGGCTTTTGTGCGCGTTGGCCGGCAGGAACATGAACCTTTGACCGACGGAATTATTGAAACGGCCAACGACGAAAACGGCAGCTGCGCAACTGCAACGCCATTTGGATCGCTGGGGTCCAACGTGTCTGCGTCAGTAGACGACACACCTTTCTGGAGCTTCACACTTGACGCCCCAACTGCTGTCACGATCACGGCCGAAAACGAAAGTGCCGATCCGGTCATCACGCTTTTTGGGCCTGATGGCGCATATATCACCGAAAATGATGACTATGACGGGCTGAATTCCCGAATTGACCAATCCAATCCATTGAATGCGGGCACCTATTGCCTTGGCGTTTCGGCCCTGAGTGACAACGCAGCGCCGATCACTGTCAGCATCACGGCATATGATCCTGAAGAGGCACTTTTGTCGCTTTATAACCGTGGCGAGATCGCGCCGCCCCTTGATGGTAGCGTGACCGTCACCGATCTGGGCGTCCTGCAAACGCGGATGCGGCACGACGTCAAAGCAAGCTCTGACGTGAGCTGGTTCAGTCTTGAATTCGCAGAGCCGGGTCTGATGATTGTCGAAGCCATCGGCGGCGGCGACAATGACCCATGGCTTGTCCTATTCGATGATCTGGGCCGCGAGATCGCGCAGAATGATGACCATGGGGACGGGCTGAACAGTCTTGTCATGGCCCGTTTGCAGCCCGGCACCTACATTATCGGGGTAAGGCACTTTGATGGCGGACAGGGCTTTATCCGCTTGCTTGCAGAACGCTACGTCCGCGCAGAATAAGAAGGATGGCCCGCTTACGATTTGAAGCGGGCCCTTTTTTTGTCTAGCGAAAAACTACCGCCCGATTGAATCCGCAAGCAACCGCGCAAGCGTTGGCTGATCGATGTAGCCCGAAGACGTCAGGTTCCTCTGCGTTTGATAGCTGGCGATTGCGCTGCGTGTGTTGCGGTCAAAACGCCCGTCGATATCGCCCGGGTTATACCCAAGACCTGCCAGTCTGCTCTCGATCAAGCGGCGCAGAACAGGATTGATATTCAATGCATCTTCCTGTTCGCGTGCGGCACGGTTGTCGATCTCGGCTGGAACGTTCAATTTGCTTTGCGCTTCTTGGGCAAAAATGCCGTCTGGATACCGTTCAAGATACGCGCGGTAACCGGCCTGACCGCCGCGCGCGCCGGTTTCTTCCCAATACTCGCGATCAAGGCGGATGGCTGCCTCGCGGGCGCGTTCTTCTTCTGCCGCGATTTCGGCAGCACGACGACTGGCTTGGCCGTCAATGCGGTTGATTTGCGAGGTTGTCAGGAACGACGTCTGCGCAAAGCCGTTGCTTTGTTGCCAATTGCGGATTGCGCCGCGTGTTCCGGGTCCGAATATGCCGTCAACGCCACGTGTGTTGAAATCAAGCAATGTCAGGTTCCGCTGGATCGCGCGCCGTTCAAGCCGCGACAGGTTCAGGGCGTCCTCTGCCAGTTCGGCCATCCGGATCGGATCGCTTTCAATCTGTGCAAGGCGATTACGGGCTTCAGTCGCGAAAGGACTGCGCGGGTTGTCGGCAAGAAAATCGCGGTAGCTATTGGCTGTATTCGCCTCTTGCGCATCGTTCCAAGCGCGCAGGCTAGGCTCTATTGCAGGAATAGGCCGAACAACCTGATTTTCCACAGACTGCATAATCAGGCTGTCGGGCTGGTAGCCCAGCGCACGCAAGCGTCTGTTGCCGCGTACATAGGCCATGATGTCGCCGTTCGCAGCCGTCACCGCATCGCTCAATACGTCGTCAGCCATACCCGGCGCGCCATAGATAACAGTCACGCCTTGTGGC
>CBDTYC010000351.1:0-2401 GCA_965364495.1 uncultured Yoonia sp.
GCGAAAGCATAAAGACCAAACAGGGCAAAGAAGAAAATCGTGAAATCGTAAATAAATGAACCACCAATGAAGGGTGTGTAAGCAAAGAGTAACGGGACCACATAAAGACCTTTTGCCAATTTCCAACTGGCAAACCCTGTGGCCATGGCGGGGGCCTTGGCAATTGCCGCGGCGGTGAACGCGGCCAATGCGACGGGCGGGGTCACGTTGCTGTCCTGAGACAGCCAGAAGATGATCATATGCGCAGATAGCAGAGCTGACATTGCCACCGAAGCAGGCACAACCAGATCACGCAGAGGTGCCGCGATTTCAAGCGGCAGGTTCCGGATTAACTCGGTCGCTTGCGCATGGGTGACTTCACCTGCCAGCAATGCGGCCTGTTCTGGCACCCCAAACATCAACACAGCTTTGGCCGCATCAGGCAAGGTTCCCATCGCTAGTTGCTCGATGACAAACTGGTCCGAAATCATGCCCGACAGAGCAGGTGCCGACAGTGTCGCCAGAACGATATATGCCGCTGTCACAGGCAGACCCATGCCCAGCACAAGGCTCGCCAAAGCGATCAGGATCAGTGCGACAAGGATGTTGCCCCCCGACCATGCTGCGATCATCAGACTGAAGGTATTGCCGATACCCGCCGTCGCAATCACGTTGACGATCAGGCCGACCGAACATAGCAAAACGGCAGTCAGGACCATGCCTTTGGAACCCATGACAAATGCCTCGAAAACCGCGCGCGGGCCCATCGGGTTCTTGGTCAACCAGCTTGATCCGATAACGGCGCAAATGCCGAATACGGCGGCATAGGTGGGTGTAAAACCGGAAACCAGCAATCCAATCAGGATCGTAATCGGAATGAAGAAACTCGCGCCGCCCTCTTTGAATGCGGACCCAAGCGTTTGCCCTTCGTCGGCCATTGGCGGCAGATTATTCCGGCGCGCTTCGATGCGCACAAAAAACGCAACGGATAGAAAGTACAGCAATGCGGGCAAAGCAGCGACAGCTACGATGTGTTCGTAAGGTATCTGCGTAAAGCTGGCCATCACGAATGCACCGGCACCCATAATCGGTGGCATCAGTTGGCCACCGGTCGAGGCCGCCGCTTCGACGCCGCCCGCAAACTTGGGCGCAAAACCGGCGCGTTTCATAAGCGGAATGGTGATAACACCCGTTGATGCCGTATTCGCCACGGCAGAGCCCGAGATCGTACCGGTCAGACCCGACGCAATGACTGCGACAATGCCGGGACCACCAACCATCCGGCCAGCAACGGCACGGGCTAGGTTAATCACGAACTCTCCGGCGCCAGATCGCAAAAGGAAGGCACCAAAAATAATGAAAAGAAAGACGTAGGTGGACGAAATCCGCGCAATCGTGCCGAACATCGCGTCATCACCATAGATAGAGCGAAAGGCGACGGTCTCGACGCTTAAGCCAGGAAAGGCAAAAATGCCGCCGACAAATTGGCCCCAGTAAGCGATATAACTTAGCGCTAGTATGATAAGGCCGGGGATAATCAGACCAGCCACGCGGCGCGTCAATTCAATCGCGCCCAGAATACAAACGGTTGCTGCGATCCAATCGGGCGTCGAGAATTTGACCCCACGGTCATAGATTGCATTCTCGGCCTGCGCGAGCCAGACAGCTGCAACCGCAACGGTCAAACCAATTATCGCATCCAGCAGGACCGGCGCGCGGTTGCCGTTCTTGCCTTGCCACATCGGATAAAGGATCGCTGCAAGGGCCGCGAAACCTGCGAAGTGGTAAGCGTTGCGTTCGAGTTCGGACAGGATCGGGTCGAATGCCACATAAAGGTGGCCAATGGCGATCAGGAAACAGGCGATCGACAGGATTGTGTTTGGAATGCCCGTAAAGCTGCGCAATGCACCGCTGTCTTGTTCTTCTGTGTCAGCCATTTTCTTCCCCCCCAGAATGCAAAACCGGCCCCGCGTTTTCACGGGGGCCGGTTTCGGTATTAGATTGTTACTGAGCGATCAAACGCGCAGGAACATCAACACCAACCTCTTGGTAGTAGCGCAGCGCACCGGGGTGCAGTGGCAGAGGAAGGCCGGCAATTGCGGTTTCAATTGCCATCACCTGCGTCGCAGGATGGATTGCCTGCAGGAATGGCAGGTTCTCGTAGATTGACTTGGTCAGCTGATAAACATGCTCTTCCGGCAGATCAGCACTAGTCGCCAAAAAGTTTGGCTGTGCGATTGTCTGCACGTCAGCGTCCTGACCCGGATATGTCCCTGCGGGGATCGTGTAAGGTGTCCAAAGACCGCGACCAGCATCTGCCTCAGCCATCTGTGCGTCAGTGAAGTTCAACAAAGTGACACCGTCACCGGCTGTTGCCATCAGTTGGCTGATCGCACCAACTGGGACACCGGCCGGCGCACCA
>CBDTYC010000352.1:0-2401 GCA_965364495.1 uncultured Yoonia sp.
AAAAAGCGCAGACAACCGCGATACGGTGCAACATGAGCGTTCCTTCGATATTGCTCCGCTGGAGCTCGACGCGACTGCCAGAACCGTAACCGCACGGCGGTTCTGCGCATAGCAGCTTTCTTGCGAGCAAATTTCGATCGGACGCTCTTTGCCAAAGCTGGTCACTTCCAGGCGTCCTGACGGAACACCACGCGACACAAGATATTCACGCACTGCATTTGCACGGCGGAAGCCAAGAGCAAGGTTATATTCGCGCGTGCCCTGCTCGTCTGCGTGGCCTTCGATGACGGACCGGTAGTCCCTGTTGGCTAGCAGCCACTGGGCTTGACCATCAAGGATAACTTTTCCTTCTGGCGTAATCGTCGAGGTATCGACGGCGAACAGAACGCGGTCGCCGATTGTCTGGTTAAAGAATGCAGGGCTGGTTGGGTCATTGACAGAACCCAACATGCCGCCGTTTGCACCAAACTCAGAGCCAGCATTATTGCCAGTCTCGCTGCCAGCACCAAACCGATCGGGGTTCGTGCAGGCTGCTGTCGCCAATACCAAAAGCACGACCGCCGCATTATTCAAAAGTGTCATAGGTTTTCATCCTGATTTTTTATTTGCTCGATTTTTTTGGATCATAGCATGGTTTCCACGATTGGGGAATCACGCTTCGTTACGGCTGGAGCGGCCCCCAAGATGGATCAGATGCGCCACCTTGTAGCGGTACGGCTTTCAAGTTGCGCCCTGAAATATCAACCGAATAGATCGAAGAGGCACCCTGCGCACCTTGGGTTTCACGGGTGAACATGATTACCCGACCGTTTGGCGCCCATGTTGGTCCGTCATCCAGAAACGAAGACGTCAACAGGCGTTCTTCGGATCCATCAATACGCATCACACCGATATGGAAGCGACCGGCATTCTGCTTTGTGAACGCCACCAGATCACCACGCGGCGACCAAACCGGCGAACCATAGCGCCCTTCACCAAAAGAAATCCGGCGCGCTTCACCACCGTTTGCAGACATCAGGTAAAGTTGCTGCGTCCCCGAACGGTCACTTTCAAAAACGATCTGACTACCATCAGGTGACAAGCTGGGCGCTGTTTCAATTGATGGCGCGCTGGTCAAACGGATATGCTGACCGCTGGCAAGGTCGGTACGGTAAATATCGGTATTTCCACCATTCGAAAGACTGTAAATAACCTGCTGCCCATCTCGCGAAAAGCGGGGGCTAAAAGCCATTTCACCCGGCGCTGTCTGTAGCTGCTGGCGGCCGACACTTGCGACGTTCAGCAAGTTGATGCGCGGAAACCCACTTTCAAAGCTGGTATAAAGGACGCGGTCGCCGCTTGGCGAAAAGCGTGGTGCAAGAACGATCGTGCTGCTGTCGGTTAGAAACTGCAGGTTTGCCCCGTCAAAATCCATGATGGCAACGCGCTTTTGGCGGTTATCCTTGGGTCCGCTTTCCGAGACAAACACGACACGGCTGTCAAAATAACCGCCTTCTCCGGTGATCCGGCTATAAACCGCGTCCGCGACCTTGTGGCCCATGCGACGCCAACCAACAGTGGTTCCCGCAAACTGCAAACCTGTGCCCAACTCTTGGCCAGAGAACACATCATACACGCGGAATTTCACCGACATCCGGTCGCCCTGCACGTTGACTGCGCCAACCACCAAAGCCTGGGCGTTGATGGCGCGCCAATCGGAAAATGCCACCGGCTGCGTAAAAGACGATATCTGGGAAATAAAGGCAGAAGCCGGAACCTCGCGGAACAAGCCCGTACCGGCCAAATCCTGTACCACAAGTCGCGAAAGTTCTGCGGCAACTTGGGCAGCTTCGGGGGTTTCAGCCTCGAAACTAGGGGCAGCAAAGGTAATAGGCTCGATCACACCATCGGTGATCGTCAATCGTAGAGGCCCGCTTTGGGCCAGAACAGGCCCAGCCAACATCAACGCCACCAGACATGTAAGTAGTCGATTTATCATCTTTGCCTCACTTTGCGCTTTGAAGGGTCTCAAGCGTTTTTGTTGTTTCGTTCATTTCTAGCAGAGCGTGAAACTGTTTTCACTATTACTGCGCGTAACATTGCCTATCGGAGCCGCATACCACTTGGATCGAAAGTAATCACGACTTCTTGCCACTGGTCGTACTTTTCAGCGGGCAGTTGGTAACCACCAGACTGACACCGCAAAATCGCGCGCCGCGCAGCCTCGAACGCCGTTCCCACGGCACCGCTATCGCCCTGCGACGACAGCAAACGCACATCATTGCCCCGAACAGACCCATCGCGGTCCAGATTGAAGGCAACTTCGACGGTTACGCGTGCTGCGACTGAACCGGGGTCGACGTTCCAGCAGCGATTGACAGCAAGGCGAAAGCTGTCGCGCTCTGATCCGGTCATGGGTGGG
>CBDTYC010000353.1:0-2389 GCA_965364495.1 uncultured Yoonia sp.
AACTCTCCTGCCGATATCCTGCTGACAGTTGATACGTCGCGGCTAGAGCGTGCCAAAGATGCAGGGGTTCTACAGTCCATCGACAGCGCCATCCTAGAGGCACGGATACCCTCCAGCCTGCAAGACAGCGACAACCAGTGGTTTGGCTTTAGCCAGCGTGCGCGCATCATCTTTTACGACAAAACCGAAGTGACCAATCCGCCGCTCGATTATCTCTCGCTTGCTGATCCTGCCTATAAGGGCATGGTGTGCCATCGGTCCTCGACCAACGAATATTCGCAAACCCTGCTTGCTGCAGTGATCGAAAACTTTGGCGAAGAAGCAGCAACCGAATGGGCGCAAGGCGTTGTGGACAACTTTGCCCGTGACCCGCAGGGCGGTGACACAGACCAGTTGCGTGCGTTGGTATCAGGCGAATGCGACATCTCGATTTCAAACACCTATTACTTCTCGCGCGCATTGCGCGTCGATGTTGACGGACTTGATGCTGAAGCAATGGCAAATATCGGCTGGGTCTTTCCGGCCCAAAACGCCGAGGGTGCGCATATGAACCTGTCTGGCGGTGGCGTGGCAGCGCATGCGCCAAACCGTGATAACGCGATCAAGTTCCTCGAATACCTCGCGTCTGATCAGGCACAGCAATACTTTAGCGCAGGCAACGACGAATACCCTGCCGTGCCAGGTGTCGGGTTGTCCCCTTCGGTTGCGGCATTGGGTATGTTCCGCCCCGATGCAGTTGACCTGAGCGAAGTTGCGAAAAACATCCCGCAGGCGCAGATCATTTTTAATCAGGTTGGTTGGGAATAATCCCAAGCGATCACAGAAATCGAAGGGGCGCGGCATATGCTGCGCCCTTTTTTTATGCCCGCCCTTTGCCAATCCGGCGGCAAAGTAGAACCACCGGGATCAAGCCGATTGCCGCGATGACAAGGCTTGGAACTGCCGCGCCCTCCAGCCGTTCGTCAGATGCCAAGCGGTAAGCCTGCCCCGCCAAAGTATCATAGTTGAAGGGCCGCATGATCAAAGTTGCGGGTAGTTCTTTCATCACATCGACAAAGACGATCAGTCCAGCCGTCAGCAGACTGGTTCGCAAGAGCGGCATATGCACGCGACGCACCAAACCGGGCATGTCCTGACCCAAGGTGCGCGCGGCGGCATCCATGTTCGGGCCGACTGATGCAATACCGCCTTCATAGGCGCCGATGGCAGCGGCCAGAAAACGTATCAGGTAGGCAAAGATCAACAGCCAGATTGATCCGGTAAACAAAAGCCCCGTCGAGACATCAAAGGTCGTGCGCATCCATGCATCAAGGCTGTTGTCGAATGCCGCGAAGGGAACCAGCAACCCGACGGCAATCACCCCACCCGGCACTGCGTAGCCGATCCGTGTCAGATACAGTGACGTCCCCGTCCACTTGTTGGCGCGCACGCGGTGCAACGTACCAAGCACAAGCGCAGCAACGACCGCCAGAACGGCTGCTATGCTCGCCAGCATCAACGAGTTCTTGATAAATCCGAGGTAACGCGGACTAAGCAAGTCCTGCTCTGATCCAACGGCCATGGTGCCAAGGGCAAGGACAGGCAGCAAAACCCCTAGAATGACGGGCATCAAGCAAAACGCGGTCGCCATGATCCGCTGTGAACCGCTTAGACTGATCCGTTGCATTGGTGCATTGCGGCGCCCGTTGGCATATTTCGCGCCACCGCGACTGGTGCGTTCCAGCATTGCCAGAAGCAGTGCAAAGCTGAGCAGCCCCAGCGCCAGCTGCGCCGCAGCGGCGCGGTCGGCCATGGTAAACCAGCTTGTGTAGATGCCGACGGCAAATGTTTGCACGCCGAAATAGGCGACAGTGCCGAAATCGGCGATCGTTTCCATCGCGACCAGCATCACGCCCGATGCTATGGCGGGGCGCGCCATCGGCAATGAAACGTGCAAGAAGGCCTTGAACGGTGATCTGCCCAAAACGCGCGCCGCCAAAAACGTGCTGGACCCCTGCGCAGAAAAGGCCGCCCGCGCCAACAAATAAACATAAGGATAAAGCACGAGTGTCAGCATCAGGGCCGCCCCGCCGATCGAACGGATCTCAGGGAACCAGTAATCGCGCGGCCCCCATCCGGTGACATCGCGCAGCGTTGTCTGAACGATGCCGGGGTGATCCAGAATATGGGTATCCCCATAGGCCAAAACATAGGCGGGAAAAGCTAGCGGCAAAGCGAGGGCGATCTCTAGCCAGCGGCGGCCCGGAAAATCAGTCATCGTGACAAGCCATGCGGCGCTTGCGCCGATCACGGCACTGCCTGTCATCACAAGCGCGACCAGCACAAGCGTGGTCATTGTGTACCGCCCCAAAACCGTCTGGGCTAGTAAACCTAACGTTTCGAACGAACC
>CBDTYC010000354.1:0-2352 GCA_965364495.1 uncultured Yoonia sp.
GATACCTTCCGACAGCTCTTTGATTGCGGTCGGCTGGTCGCCTGCCGGTTCAAAGTCTGTGTGCAGCACGAACGCCTTGCCGCCCTCCAGTTTTTCGCGCGTTTTCACGTCCGGGGCTGGATTGGCGAGGAATTGCTCGGGTGCGGATTTGTCTGTCTGGGCGTAGGCCATGAAGCGTCCTTTGGTTCCCGCCTATAGTTGATGTGTTTGAAAGCAGGTTCAAGGGTACCAAGTTGGTTTGGCGCAGTTGTCTAGCTTTCAGCCAAATCATGGAAGGCGTGATGGAAAGGCCTGACAAGCTGTCGGTCCGTGTTGCGCAATCTACCTAAAGACACGCGCAGGCCAATGTAACAGAGCCAGATTACATGACCCGAACGGGCGGTACGCCGATTGCATCTGCGGTCACAGGTGCGCACCGTGCCACCATATGTCTGACCACTTATGAATTCGTTTGACCCCACCGGATAACGCCATACTGTCCACACGCTAGAACGAAAGGAAATCACCTCATGTCCGACCATATCGATCCACTGAAACTAGACCGTCTTGCCGAAGTGGCCGTACGGACGGGCGTGAACCTCCAACCGGGCCAAGACCTTGTCATTACTGCCCCCATGGCGGCCCTTGAACTGGTGCGCCGCATCGCAGTGCATGCTTATAAGGCGGGCGCCGGCATCGTGACGCCTTTCTTCAATGATGACGCGATCACTCTGGCCCGCTACGAGAATGCCCCCGACGAAAGCTTTGACCGTGCGCCGAATTGGTTCTTCGATGGCATGGCTGCGGCCTTCAAAGGTGGTGCGGCGCGCATGGCGATCACCGGGGATGATCCGATGCTTCTGGCCGACCAAGACCCGGCCAAGGTCGCCCGCCTGAGCAAAGCGACCGCCATTGCGGCCAAACCTGCAATGAACCCGATCGTCGGGTTCGAAGTGAACTGGAATATTGTGGCCTACCCCGGTGCGGCCTGGGCCGCGCGGGTCTTTCCCGATGTGCCGGTCGAAGAGGCGCAAGGCAAGCTGATGGATGCGATTTATGCAGCGTCCCGCCTTGAAGGTGACGACCCTGTCGCGAATTGGGCCGCGCATACTGCCACACTCAAAGAGCGTGTGAATTGGCTGAATGCGCAGAATTTTAGCGCGCTGCATTATACGGGGCCGGGAACCGACCTCCACTTGGGCTTGGCAGATGGTCATATCTGGAAAGGCGGGGCATCGCCCGCGCTGAACGGTGTTGTCTGCCAACCGAATATCCCGACTGAAGAAGTCTTTACCTGCCCGCATGCCTATAAGGTCGACGGCACCGTGGCAGCGACCAAGCCATTGGCGCATCAAGGGTCAGTCATCGAAAACATAGCGGTGCGTTTCGAAGCGGGGCGCATTGTCGAGGCTACAGCGACCAAGGGCGAAAATGTTTTGAAAGAACTACTAAAAACCGACGACGGGGCAAGCCGGATCGGGGAAGTGGCACTTGTTCCGCATTCCAGCCCGATCAGCCAGTCAGGCACGCTGTTTTACAATACATTGTTTGATGAAAACGCATCCTGTCACATTGCACTTGGTCAGTGCTATGCCGATACAATTGAGGGTGGTTCAGATTTGTCGCCGGAAGAAATCAAACAAAAGGGCGGCAACCAGAGCATTATCCATGTGGATTGGATGATGGGGTCGGATGCCGTCGATATTGATGGCATAACGAAGACCGGCGAACGGGTGCCCGTAATGCGCGGCGGCGAATGGGCGTGACAGACGCTTGCGCTGACGCGTACTTTTGCACATATAGAGACCAGCCTTAGGAGACCCAAGATGCGCGCACGAATCTACAAGCCAGCGAAAACTGCCATGTCCTCCGGCACGGCCAAGACAAAGCATTGGGTGCTCGAGCACGTGTCCGAGACCGCCCGCGAGGTTGATCCGCTCATGGGGTGGACGTCATCGACGGATACCCAAGCGCAGGTCAGACTGGAATTCGACAGCAAAGAGGCTGCTTTGGATTATGCCAAAGAGCATGGCATTGATGCATTGGTACAAGAACCAAAGTCGCGTGGTGTGAACATCCGTCAAGGTGGATACGGCGAAAACTTTGCCACCAACCGCCGTGGCGCTTGGACGCATTAAGCAGTGTGAATCGGGGCAAAGTTGTCTCGAAATCGGGCCATAGATCTCACGAGGTCGATAGATGATCAACATATTGGGTTGAGGTCTGTGGCGTTACCAAATGTTGAATCTTAAAGTCCGGCTTGTAGAACGTTAGAGTTCCCACTTCTCCTTCAGCAATAGAAGCGCTCAGGTTCATAAATGTATGGTGCGCTTGCACATAGTCGAAGGGTGCTTGGGCTGCGAAAGCTGCGGC
>CBDTYC010000355.1:0-2352 GCA_965364495.1 uncultured Yoonia sp.
AACGCGCGAAAAACTGGAGGGCGGCAAGGCGTTCGTGCTGCACACAGACTTTGATCCGGCAGGCGACCAACCGACCGCAATCAAAGAGCTGTCGGAAGGCATCCGCAACGGCGAACGCGACCAAGTGCTGTTGGGGGCGACCGGCACTGGCAAGACGTTCACCATGGCCAAAATGATCGAGGAAACACAGCGGCCGGCAATCATCCTTGCGCCCAACAAGACCCTCGCGGCACAGCTTTACGGCGAATTCAAAGGGTTCTTTCCGGACAATGCCGTTGAGTACTTTGTATCTTACTACGACTACTACCAACCCGAAGCCTATGTTGCGCGGTCCGATACCTTTATCGAGAAAGAAAGCCAGATCAACGAACAGATCGACCGGATGCGCCACTCGGCCACGCGGGCGCTTTTGGAACGGGACGATGTGATCATCGTGGCATCAGTGTCGTGCATCTACGGCATCGGGTCGGTCGAAACCTACGGGGCCATGACCCAAGACATCCATGTCGGGCGCAACTACGACCAACGCCAGATCATCGCAGACCTGATTGCCCAAGCCTATAAACGCAATGACCAAGCATTCCAGCGTGGTACTTTTCGCGTGCGTGGTGACAGCCTTGAAATCTGGCCCGCCCACCTTGATGACCGCGCCTGGAAGTTGTCGTTCTTTGGAGAAGAGCTCGAGAATATCACCGAATTCGATCCGCTGACCGGCACAAAGACTGACACGTTCGACAAGGTACGGGTCTACGCGAACTCGCACTATGTGACACCCAAGCCTACGATGCAGCAGGCGATCATCGGTATCAAGAAAGAGCTGCGGATGCGGCTGGACCAACTGGTCGGCGAAGGCAAACTGCTTGAAGCACAGCGGCTTGAACAACGCTGCAATTTCGATCTGGAGATGCTTGAGGCGACAGGCGTGTGCAACGGCATCGAAAACTATTCGCGCTATCTGACAGGGCGCGCACCCGGTGAACCGCCGCCCACGCTATTTGAATTCATCCCTGACAATGCGATCGTTTTCGCGGACGAAAGCCACGTGTCCGTGCCGCAAATCGGTGGCATGTACAAAGGTGACTTCCGGCGCAAAATGACGCTGGCCGAACACGGGTTCAGGCTGCCGTCGTGCATGGATAACCGCCCCCTGAAATTCGAGGAATGGGACGCGATGCGCCCGCAATCTGTGTTTGTCTCGGCCACACCGGCGGCGTGGGAACTGGAGCAGGCAGGCGGCGTATTCACAGAACAGATCATCCGCCCTACTGGCCTGATCGATCCCAAGATCGAAATTCGCCCGGTTGATATGCAGGTCGACGACTTGCTGGACGAAGTCCGCAAAGTCGCCGCGGCAGGCTACCGGACGCTGGTCACAACGCTGACAAAACGCATGTCCGAGGACCTGACCGAATACATGCACGAACAAGGCATCCGTGTGCGCTATATGCACTCTGATATTGACACGATCGAACGGATCGAAATCCTGCGTGACCTGCGGCTTGGTGCATTTGATGTGCTGATCGGGATCAACCTGCTGCGCGAGGGACTGGATATTCCGGAATGCGGTCTGGTCGCGATTCTGGATGCGGACAAAGAAGGCTTCCTGCGGTCTGAAACATCGCTGGTGCAAACCATCGGGCGCGCCGCGCGCAACGCCGAGGGGCGGGTCATCATGTACGCCGACCGGATCACAGGATCGATGGAACGCGCGATGAAAGAAACCGAACGTCGCCGCGTCAAACAGTTGGCCTACAACGCAGAACACGGCATCACTCCGATGACGGTCAAGAAAAACGTCGAGGATATTCTGGCAGGCCTCTACAAAGGTGACGTGGACATGAACCGCGTGACGGCCAAGGTCGACAAACCGATGGCCGGTGCAAACCTTGCCGCCGTGCTGGACGGCCTACGCACGGACATGCGCAAAGCGGCAGAGAACCTCGAGTTCGAAGAGGCCGCAAGGCTCAGGGACGAGGTCAAGCGACTGGAAACGGTCGAATTGACCATCGCCGACGATCCTCTGGCGCGCCAGCAGGCGGTGGATAAAGCGGTTGATGATGCACAAAAGGCAGGAGGTCGGAGTACAGGTGGCCGTGGCGGAATGCGCGGCGGGAAAAGCAGGTATGGGGGGAAAGGCAAGCGAAGTTAACTCTGGCCTGACCCAGCACTTCCTCTATTGATCCGTTTCTCGCTCTACACCTGTGCTTAATCCCAATCGCTGGCCAACATAGCAGAAAAGCCAAGGGAACGTTCTGACCAATCGGAAGCAATTGCAGGTCGGGGTTCTCACCGACCCGACTTCGAATCTAACTGGCGGGGATGAGCCCCGCCCTATCGGCGTTGCACTTGCTT
>CBDTYC010000356.1:0-2344 GCA_965364495.1 uncultured Yoonia sp.
CAGTGAACTGGTTGTCAACGGCGGCTCACCCGTTGGAGTGACGGGGTTAGCCCGTACGACGGACGCAGCACGCGCACGGTTGGCGTCGACCGGCAAAACCGTGAACGGGTCATTCGTTTCAGTGGTGTCACTCTTTGGCCCGCGGGTCTCGAAAACCGGCGCACGGCGCGCTTGCAGTGTGGTGTTCACGCCTTGCGCGGCTTGGGCCGATAAGGCAGCCCCTTTGCCAGCAAGCCGCAGCACAAATGCATAGAGCATCACTGTGCCTAGCAAAGCGAAACGGCCCGCAACCTTTAACTCCGGACGTGTGAACCCGATCGCGAAGGCCATCAGTGCCAACAAAGCAAGGCCCGACAGCAGCGACAGAAGCTTGACACCGAACACTGCTCCAAACGGAACAATCGTCAGGATCACACCAAGAACGGTGTCACCAAATAATCCTCCAAGGCCGAAATTTGCGGGCCAGTCGGCCGTTGGCGCCAATGTCGCTGCGTGAACCGACGCCAACACGATTGCGACAGGCGCAAAAATCAACCGCCCGACGGCACGTTCCTGACCGTGATGCATCACAAAACGTAGACCCCATGCCATCAGCACAATCGGAACGACCCAAATTCCAAGACCGATAATCATCATCAACGGGGCAGCAAGGGACGCACCGAAATGGCCGAGCCAGTTTTGAACGGGGGCATCTGTAGCGGAAATCCAGCTTGGATCGGTCGGTGCATAGCTGCCGACCATCACAGCAATCAGAAGCCCCGCAAAAATCAACCCAAGGCCCAAAAGCTCTTTGGTGCGTTTTTCAATTGCAGCCTGTGTTGCGCTGTCCAAAAGCGGGTCACGCCGCCGGGATTGGTAAGATGCCATGCTGTTCTTCCTCAACCATACAAACAGTCGCGGATCAGGGTCAGACCGCGCTGCATTTCTTGTGTTGGGGCCACCATAGCGACCCGAATGTAATTCTCGCCGGGGTTTTCCCCGTTGGCTTGTTGGCTCAGATAGGCGCCTGGCAAGACGCGCACCCCTGTTTCCTGCCAAAGCTTCACTGCAGCCTGTTCACCATTCGCGATGGGCAGCCACAAAAAGAAGCCAGCTTGCGGGGACTGGTAGCCGTCGACGTGGCCCAAAATATCGTCAGCAACCGTGTACTTGCGCTGATAAAGCGCACGGTTTTCCTGCACATGCACCTCGTCCGCCCAAGCAGCGGCAGCAACAGCTTGCAAGGGTTCCGGCAACGGCGCGCCCGCAAAAGCACGCAGCAAACGAACACGGGCGATAGACTTTGGACCACCGGCACAGAACCCAGACCGCAGGCCCGGCAGGTTTGATCGCTTGGACAGGGAATGGAAAATCACCACACGCTCTGGATCGGCACCCATTTCTGTTGCGATTTGCAGAGCGCCGGGGGGAGGGACGTCGCGGTAGATCTCGGAATAGCATTCATCAGCGAAAATGATGAAATCATGCTTTTCGGCAAGCGTGATCAGCGCGCGCCAATATGCCGCGTCCGCAACAGCCCCCTGAGGGTTGGCAGGTGAACAAATATAGGCAATCGCCGTGCGGTCCAGGACATCGGCAGGCAACGCATGGAAGTCTGGCAGGTGGCCGGAAGCCAAGGTCGCGGGCACAAAAACAGGCTCTGCCCCGACCGACAATGCGGCAACAGCGTATACCTGATAGAACGGGTTCGGGGTCAGAATGACAGGCTTGCCATTCTTTTCCTCACGGCAAAGTGCCATTGCAGCATTATAGAGACCCTCGCGGGTGCCGTTGAGCGTCAGTATTTGCTCTGCTGGAATATCAAGATCGTAGCGCCGCTTTAGAAATCCGCCGATCGCACCCAAAAGCGGCGCGGTACCATAATTGTCAGGGTACTTTCCAAAACCGGCAAGATTATCCGCAAGAATTTCGCCCACGAATGCGGGAAAGGCGTGGCGTGGTTCGCCGATTGTCATGTTGATCGTCTCAGACGCCTGTGTCGGCACGTCAAGAAGCGCACGCAAGCGTGGCCACGTCGCTGCCGGAAGGTCCGAAAACCGCTCAGGAAATACCATAACTGCCTCAATTTACGGGATCATTTCGCCCCGCTTTTTCCCAAACTAGCGCGGGAACGGGCATTCTGTCCAGAACAAGAGGCGAACCGGTTACGTTTTTGTGGCTTTTGGGTCAGTTGTCAAAGCTGTCGGATCGAAGATTTACGCCAAGGCGCGCTCTGCTGCTGCACACAGACGCAGCAATGCGGCTTCTGTCCCCATCTGACCGTTGAACATGATCCCGCACGACGGCACGCCCGTAGGCAAAGTCATCGAACAAACATCCAGCAGGTTTGCGATCCGCGTATTTC
>CBDTYC010000357.1:0-2335 GCA_965364495.1 uncultured Yoonia sp.
CAGGTTTCCGCCAATCCGTGCCGACCCTTCAGAGGCCAACGACAAGGGAAACAATCGCCCAACTTCTTCCGCCGCTTGCTGGACATGCGCGAGGCTGACACCTGCATCACCCCCCCGCACCTTCTCAGACGGGTAAACTGCGCGGATCTTGTTCATCCGCTCAAGCGAAAGGACAACCGGCGCTGGCCCGTCTTGCATCAGCTGCCCACCAACCAGTCCTGTCCCGCCACTATAGGGAACGACGCCAATGCGTGCATCGAAACAGGCGCGCACGATGGTCGCAACTTCTTCGGTGCTAGCAGGAGCGACAACAAGGCCATGACCCGCCCAGCGCCCGCGCGGTTCTGACAGATAGGGGGCCGTGTCTATCTTGAAGGTAGCGGCTGGAAGCAGTGCGCGCAGCCTCTCTTCGAAGGCAGATGTGACAGGGTTGAGCATTTGAACATCCTTTTGGTCACTCTGCTAAATGGCCCAAAACGCCGCGCCGTCCAACCAGATTCTTAGCGAACTTGCGCAGCACCCGCGGCCAAAGCCCCTAGTTTTGCAAAGGCGATCTCTGGATCGACTGCGCCAAAACCTGCAAACGTACCAAAACCGCAGTCAGATCCGGCAATCACGCGGTCGTGGCCGACGATGTTGACGAAGCGTCCGATCCGTTCAGCCACTAGATCTGGGTGTTCGACAAAGTTCGAGGTCGTGTCAACAACACCCGGCACCAGCACCTTGTCGTCGGGAATGTCGGCCACCCTGTCACGGAACACGGCCCATTCGTGACCGTGGCGCGGATTGGAGGTTTCAAACAGGACGTAGCGCGACTTTGTTGACATCAGCGTGTCAAACATCTTGGACATCGGGATATCACAGACGTGCGGTCCTTCGTAGTTACCCCAACAAATATGCACGCGGACTTTCTCGGCGGGCACGTCCGAAAGTGCGTGGTTCAGCGCCTCGACATGGCTGGCTGCGATTTTCAGGAATTCGTCATCGGACAAGTCGTTGAACAACATATGCCGCGACAGCGCCAGATCCGGGCAATCCAGTTGCAGATCAAGCCCGGACGCCACGATCGTTTCATATTCGGCCTTCATCGCGTCGGCCAAAGCGGCCAGATAGGCTTCGCGTGATTTGTAATAATCGTTCTGCAAAAACAAAGAGATAACACCCGGCGACGCCGCGTTCATGAAACCGCGTTTGACCCCATGTTCTGCCATCGCGCCTTTGAGGTTGGCGATGTCTTTTTCCAACTCGCCCTGCCCTCTGGATTTCACTTCACCCACGCACATGGGGCGCGCGTATTTTGGCGTGCCCCCATCGTCGGCCAGCCGCTTGAGAAAGCTAGGAAACAGTTTCAGATCGGCAGGGGCGTTGCGCGGGCTGTCACCGTCAAATCCTGTGTAGCGATCTTTGACGTAGGTCGCATAACTGATCTTTGAGGTTTCGCCATCGCTGACGATATCAATGCCGGCGGCCACCTGTTTCGCCACAGTTTCAGATACAGCTGCGGTCATTGCCGCATCAAAAGCGCCAGCATCATAGGGCTTGCCATGTTCGCGGGCAAAAATGAAATCCACGACCTCTTGGCTGCGCGGCAATGACCCAACATGGGTTGTTAGAACTTTGGGCATGTATTCACTCCTCAATTATCGCCAGAACGTCGGATCTTTGGGCGCTTTGGCCCGTTCAGGATCAACCTTTCCACGTCGCTCCGGCCAGATCACCTGTGGCCACGACATGGTAGAGGCTCGCCTCGCCTGTCATCGCCGGCAGCGCATTGTGCGGCATGTTCTCGGGGACCGACATGGTATCACCGGGTGCGAGTGTCGCACTGCCGCCATTCCAATTCACACGCCAATGCCCGCGCATCGGCATCAAGACAGACGGATACGGATGCGTGTGCATTTCATCAGTCGCCGAATTGCGGTTCATCAAGGCAACCTCGAAACCGGGTTTGTCCCGCAGCAGGCCGTTTTCGCCAATAACCTGAACAGGCGACTTGTCGGCCATTGCCATCATGTCCCAGTACCGCGCGATATAGTTCGGAACGACATCGCGGCTGTTCATTTCCGGATAGCCTGCAAGGTCTTCGTCGGACAACAATGGCATAGGCCCTACGCCTTCGGGCAGCGACTGCCCCTTCTTGCTGTCATAAAGCTTGCCGTTTTCGCCCAGAACCAATCCGTGGTCCTTTGCATCCTCAATGACTTGCGGTGCCCAGATCACCCCGCCGCCCGCGTCGTCACCGCCCAGCACGGCCATGATCATGCCGTAGTCAAGGCCGATGTTTTCAAATCCGCGAAAGAGGCCCGTGGGGATGGGGATGATGTCACCTTCTTCC
>CBDTYC010000358.1:0-2309 GCA_965364495.1 uncultured Yoonia sp.
CCGCCTGCCGCGATCGCCCATTCGCTGACGGTCACCTGTCCGGCCCCGACGCCAGCAGCACACCACGAAGCATCGGGCGCTAGCCGGTTGACGGTTTTGACATAGTAGTCGAACACATCCCGATCGACCGGCATCGCATTCTTAACGCCCATGACAAACTGGATATAAAGCTTGCCAGGAATACGCCCGTCACGATTGAGCGCCACGGCTTGGTGAATGTGGGACAGGTCGAATGCCTCGATTTCCGGCTTCACATCATACTTGCGCATCTCTGCCGCAAGCCAATCCACAAGTTCAGGCGGGTTTTCATAGACGCGGGTGGGAAAGTTATTTGACCCGACAGACAGCGACGCCATATCAGGTCGCAACGACAGCATTCCGCCCCGCTCTGTCCCTGCACCGGAGCGGCCGCCGGTCGAAAGCTGGATAATCATACCGGGGCAGTGTTTCTCCACACCTTCTTTGAGGGCGGCGAATTTCTCGGGGTCCGACGACGGCGTTTCGTCGGCGTTGCGCACATGCGCGTGGCATATCGCAGCGCCGGCCTCATAGGCGGCGTGCGTCGATTCAATCTGTTCGCTAATTGTCACCGGAACCGCCGGATTGTCCTTTTTCCGAGGGACCGATCCAGTGATTGCGACGCAAATGATGCATGGCTTGGTCATGTTCCCGTCCTTAATTTTGTAGCACTGAATCTATCGCGCCCGATAATTTGCTGACAAGTTCATCAATTTGATCATCACTGATGATAAACGGCGGTGCCAACAGAACGTGATCGCCGTTCTGGCCGTCGATTGTGCCGCTCATCGGATAACAAATCAGACCGGCGTCAAACGCTGCCGTCTTGATCCGGCCTGCAATCTTGCGCGACGCCTCAAAAGGCGCCTTGGTTGTACGGTCTGCGACCAGTTCGACACCCTGAAACAGACCCCGCCCCCGAATATCACCAATGTGGGGATGTTGGCCCAACTGCGCCTTGAGCGCTGCCATCAGCTTGTCGCCTTGGGTTTTCACTCGCGGGACCAGGTTTCGATCCAGCATTGCGTTGACGACGGCAACGCCGGCGGCGGCGGCTGTCGGGTGACCGAGGTAGGTATGCCCGTGCTGGAAAAATCCGCTGCCATTTTCAATCTCAGCGTAGATCTGCCGACTGCATAGCATCGCGCCAATCGGCTGATAACCAGCCCCTAACCCTTTGGCAATGCACAAAATATCGGGCGATACCCCGTCATGGTCGCAGGCAAACAGACTGCCCGTGCGACCCATCCCGCACATGACTTCGTCCAGGATCAGCAGGATACCATATTGATCACAGATTTCGCGGATACGTTTGAAGTACCCCGGTGCAGCGGTCAGCGCGCCCGCGGTTGCCCCGACAACCGGTTCTGCGGCAAAGGCCATGACGTTTTCGGGGCCTACCCGCAGCAGTTCCTCTTCTAGAAGGTTCGCAGCGCGCAGGCCGTAATCCTCGGGGGTTTCGTCGTCGTATTTCAGCCGGTATTCGTAGCAAGGATCGATATGGCTCATGTCAATCAGCAATGGCCCGAACTGCGCACGTCGCCATGCGTTTCCACCCGCTGACAGCGCGCCCATCGTATTGCCGTGATAGCTTTGCTTACGGGCGATCACGCGGCCGCGTTTTGGCTCGCCTTTCTCGACGAAATATTGTCGCGCAAGTTTTAGCGCCGCTTCCATCGCCTCTGATCCGCCAGACACGAGGTAAACGCGGTCAAGGTCGCCCGGTGCATGGTCAATCAACAAATCCGCCAGCGTTTCAGCGGGTTCCGAGGTGAAAAAACCGGTGTGGGCATAGGCAAGGCGATCAAGCTGCGACTTGACCGCTTCGATGACAGTCTTGTCACCATGCCCCAAGCATGACACGGCCGCGCCGCCAGACCCGTCCAAATACTGTTTGCCGTTTTGATCATAAAGATAGCAGCCTTCGCCGCGCATCGCCGTTGGTGGCAACTGCTTGGTATGGCGTGGAAAGATATGTGACATAGAGGCCCTCCTTTAAGCGGCACCCGGGATTTGGACCCGACGGCCACCTTCCTCAAAATGATCAAAGCTTTGCGACCACACAGTGCCCGGCCACCTGACTTCCATCTCGCCCAATCGGGGGCGATAGACAGCCGTGTAAAGCGTTCCGAAACCGGCACTGAATGCCGTCGAGTAAAGCGGCGGTCGCAAGAACGCGCCAATGAATTTATCCTCCGGATCACGGTGAAGGGTCAGGCGTTGTAGCAAAAAACGCTCGCGTTCGACCGTCGCGGTAAAGCGGGCGTGACTGATCCATTCGACGTTTTCCT
>CBDTYC010000359.1:0-2293 GCA_965364495.1 uncultured Yoonia sp.
GGGGATCCCCCCCGCCACCACATCAATAGCCCAGCGCGCACCCGTCTTTGCGCGGATCGCTACCGCCTTCCAGCACGCCATCTTCGCGCAGAAGGATCGCTTGCGCCCCGCCCATCGCCGTTTCGGGACGAACGACATCATGGCCCAGTGCCGCCAATTCAGCTTTCACGCCGTCACTATAGCCGTCCTCAACCTTTAGCTTGTTGAATTCCGTAAAACAGCGGGGGGCATCAATTGCAGCCTGCGGCGACAATCCGAAATCAGTGATGTTCGTCACGAAACGCGCGTGACCGGTCGACTGGTACTGCCCGCCCATCACACCGAATGGCATATGAACTTTGCCGTCTTTCTTAAGGATCGCCGGAATGATCGTATGCATCGGACGCTTGCCGGGTGCCACTTCGTTGGGGTGTCCCTTTTCCAGCGTAAATCCTGCGCCACGGTTCTGTAGCAGCACACTGAACTTGTCAGATGCGATGCCAGACCCGAAATCCTTGAAGATCGAGAAGATCAGCGAAACGCACATGCGATCCTTATCGACCACGGTAATATAAATCGTGTCTTTATGGGTCGCCTCGACACCGGAGATGCCCGCAGGCATCACGCGCTTGGGGTCAATCATGGCCGCAAACTTTTCGGCGGTTCCGGCCGACGTCATGTAATCCAACCGGGTCATATAGTCTTGGTCGGCCATAAGCTTGTTGCGGGCATCGTAGGCCAGTTTTGTGGCCTCTGCTTCGATGTGCGCGCGTTCTGATCCCCATGGGTCCATGCCCGCAATGTCGAAATGCTTGAGCATGTTCAAAAGCAAAATCGCCGTTGCACCCTGCCCGTTCGGCGGATGCTCGAAGAGGTCCAACCCGCCATAACCGCCGGCAATAGGGTCGGTATAGTCACAGGCAGTATTGGCAAAATCTTCCAGCGTATGCGTGCCACCAAGGGCTTGCAGGCTGGACACAATATCCTCTGCGACTTCACCTTCGTAGAAACCAGCGCGCCCCTCCATTGCAACACGGCGCAGAACCTCTGCCTGCTTGGGGGCCCTGAACACCTGCCCCGGCAGCGGTGCCTTGCCGTTCAAAAGGAAGTAATCACGCGCCGCGCCAGAAAGGTTTCCGGTGTATTTCCCCCAGTCAGAAGCCACACGTTCTGCCACGGGAATTCCTTCTTCGGCATAGTGAATGGACGGCGCCAAGACCGCCTTCAGGCCCAGCTTGCCCCAGTCTTTCGACAACCTGCAAAAGGCATCGACGGCACCTGGCACTGTGACGGCATCTGCGGAAAACAACTCGACAGTGTCGCCCTTTGCGCGCAGCTTCTCCGCATCAATGCCCGCTGGCGCGCGGCCTGAACCATTTAACGCAACCACACGATCTTCGCCCGGCGGGGTCATAAGCACAAAGCAGTCACCACCAATGCCGGTCATTTGCGGTTCGCACAGCCCCAGCAGAACGGCACCTGCAATCGCGCCGTCCATCGCATTGCCCCCCGCCTCCATCATCTGCACAGCAACTTTTGCGGCCAATGGGTGCGATGTCGCACACATGCCGTTGGTTGCGTAAACGGCAGAACGTCCGGGTTTGTGGAAATCACGCATTGTTTGTCCCTTTTGGTATTACCGCGCCAATCTAGGAGGTTCGCACGGACGTGCAATGCCAATTTGACAGCGGGGCTTTTCCTAGGCCGACGCGGCGCGTAGCGTGGCGCAAAACCTGCAAAGGACCAATGTGATGACTGACGAAACAACCATGTACGGGGTCGCCCTGATCGGCCATGGCGGGCCAGAGTGCCTTGTCTGGCGCGACGATCTGCCGCGACCCACGCCACGGCGTGGCGAAGTCCTGATCGCTGTGGCTGCTGCGGGTGTGAACAACACTGATATCAACACCCGCGTCGGCTGGTATTCCAAGGGCGATGGCGATGCAGACGATGCAAGTTGGGCCGGCGAGGCGCTCGGCTTTCCGCGCATTCAGGGTATAGACGTATGCGGCCGGATCACAGCCGTTGGTGACGGCGTGGACCCTGCCCGCATCGGCGAACGTGTGCTGATCGAGCCATGTTTGCGCGAAGCCGGTGGCAAGATGCTGGATGGGGCGTGGTTTCTTGGGTCTGAATGCGACGGGGGATTTGCACAATTTTGCGTGGTCGCGTCGCGGCATGCCTATGCGGTCGATAGCGCGTTAAGCGATATCGAATTGGCTTCGTTTCCTTGTTCATACTCGACCGCCGAAAACATGCTGACACGCACTGGTGTGACTGTCGGCGAGACGGTCTTGATCACCGGTGCATCCGG
>CBDTYC010000360.1:0-2287 GCA_965364495.1 uncultured Yoonia sp.
AGTAAAAGCCGTCGATGGTGTCAGCTTCGACGTCATGGAAGGCGAAACGCTGGGTCTTGTCGGCGAATCTGGGTGCGGCAAATCGACCTGCGGTCGCGCCGTGTTGCGGCTTTATGATATCACCGCCGGATCAATCAAAATCGGTGACCGCGAGATCGGCAGCACGCCGCAACCGCAGCTCCGCGATATGCGCCCGACAATGCAAATGGTATTCCAAGACCCGCAGGCCAGCCTGAACCCGCGCATGACGGTCGAAGATATTATCAAAGAACCGTTTGACGAGCACACAAAGCTGAGTGATGCCGAAAAACGCGCCAAAGTGGCCGAATTGATGGATGCGGTCGGATTGAACCGCAAATTCGCGAAACGCTATCCGCAGGCGTTTTCAGGTGGCCAGCGCCAGCGCATCGGCATAGCGCGCGCATTGGCGCTGAACCCCAAATTCATCGTGTGCGACGAACCGATTGCCGCGCTTGACGTGTCGATCCAAGCGCAAGTCGTGAACCTGCTGGAAGACCTGCAAGAGCAGTTTGGCCTGACCTACCTTTTCATCAGCCACGATCTGTCAATGGTTCGCCACATCGCGACCCGCGTCGCCGTGATGTATCTGGGCAAGATCGTTGAACTTGCCCCCCGCGAAGGGCTCTATGCCGAACCGCTTCATCCGTATACAAAGGCCCTGTTATCTGCGGTACCAGAGCCGGACCCAAGCCTCGCCCGTGCCACCGAGCGGATTATCTTGCAGGGCGATGTCCCCTCGCCTTCGAACCCGCCACAGGGCTGTAATTTCTGCACCCGCTGCCCGTCCGTAATGGACATCTGCAAGCGCGTTGAACCCGAATATCGTGAGGTGCAACCCGGCCGGTTCACGGCCTGCCACCTTTATAACGATACAAACGACACTGCCGGACAAACGGCAGGTCAAGAGGCAAACAAGAGCGTCAACAAGGAGAAGACAAAATGAAACTCAAAGCAGCACTAATGGGTGCAGTTGCCACGGCTTTACTTGCGCCGATGGCATTTGCAGACGCCCATGAAGGCGAGCGCGGCCGTGATGGCGAAGTAAAAATCATCTACTGGCAAGCTGTCTCGATCATGAACCCGTTCCTGTCGGGTGGTACCAAAGACATCGAGGCCGCCAGCCTGGTTCTGGAACCACTCGCCCGTTACGACGAAACCGGCATGATGGTCCCGTATCTTGCGACCGAGATTCCGACGGTTGGCAATGGTGGCGTATCTGCAGACCTCACGTCGATCACGTGGTCGATTGACCCTGACGTTCTGTGGTCTGACGGTTCTGCTGTAACAGCACGCGATGTCCAGTTCACCTATGAGTATTGCACCGCTGAAGGTGGTGGCTGTGCACAAGGTGCGAAGTTCTCGAACGTCGAAAGCGTAGAGATCGTTGACGACAAAACCGTGAAGGTGAACTTCACCGGTCCAGCGCCAAACCCGTACCAAGCTTTTGTCGGCCACGAGTCGCCAATTTTGCAGGCGGCGCAATTTGCTGACTGTCTCGGCCCACGTGCGCCAGAATGTACTGATGCCAACTTTATGCCTATCGGCACAGGTCCGTTTGTTGTCACAGACTTCCGCGTCAACGACGTGGTTCAGTTCGAAGCAAACGAAAACTATCGTGATCCGAACAAACCGGCATTTGCATCCGTGACCTTCAAAGGGGGCGGCGACGCGACAGCTGCTGGCCGTTCTGTCATGGAAACCGGCGAATTCGACTATGCCTGGAACATGCAACTGGCACCTGATGTGATCGCATCAATGGCCGAAGGCGGTATGGGTGTACCTGTGTCGGCATTTGGTACGCTGGTAGAGCGTATTGAAATGAACTTGACCGATCCGTCCCCTTCGCAGCCCGAAGGTGTACGCTCAACGGTTGCAGTACCGCACCCGTTCTTGTCAGATGCACGCGTCCGCGAAGCACTGTCGATCTCTATCGACCGCGATCTTCTGGTCGAAGTCGGCTATGGTCAGGCCGGTCGAGCAACGTGTAACATTGTTCCGGCACCAGCGCTTTTTGCATCCGAAAACACAGCATGTCTGACACAAGACCTGGACCGTGCGAATGCACTGCTGGACGAAGCAGGCTTTATGATGGGTGGTGACGGTGTACGTGTGAACGCAGATGGCGTCCGTCTGTCTGTTCTCTATCAAACATCGACCAACGCTGTGCGTCAGGACTTCCAAGCTCTGATCAAAGAGTGGTGGGAATCCATCGGCGTTGAAACTGAACTGCGCAACATTGATGCGGGCGTTTTCTTTGGTGGTGATC
>CBDTYC010000361.1:0-2282 GCA_965364495.1 uncultured Yoonia sp.
TTAAAGCTGGACCCGAATTATGCCCGGGCTTACATGTATCTGGCAGACACATATGTCGTGGACCTTTGGCTTGGTCTTGCTGACGAGGATGCTCCAAGGCAAGCTCTGGAGATCGCACGCAAGGGCGCTGCCCTCGACAACAAAGACGTCTACATTCAGGATCAGCTTGGGTTTGCTTATCTCTGCGCCCAATTGTGGGAAGAAGCCAACGCACAGTTCGAAAAAACGTTGTCTCAGATTGTAAACGAAGCTGAATCGATGGCGTGGTGCGGCTACGGGTTTCTGCTTCTGGGGCGCTACGAGAAGGCGCGGGAGGTCGTCGTTGAGGCAATGCGGCTTGATCCACTTCATCCACCCGCATTGGACTGGATCCTTGGTCAGATTTACTTCTTCCTCGGGCGATATGACGATGCAGTTGGGAAACTGATCGGTGAAGCTCGTCTCAATTCTTTGGCGGACGCATTCCTCGTTGCCGCCTATGCCCATTCGGGTCGGCAACACGAGGCACAGCTAGCCCTGGAATCATTCCTGATTAACCGCCTTGCCGAACTGAACAGCCGCGGGTTATTCCCAGAGACGGAAACTATCTCATCACTAGCCGGCGGATTTCAGGGAATGTGGCGCAACCAAGAAGACTGGGACCGTCTGGCCTCGGGCCTGCGCCTTGCAGGCCTTCCGACCTAATTGTCAAAGAACTGGTCCACCTTCTGTCTTGACAGCAGCAAAGAGTAACTTTGCTCTGCAGACAGGGACCAATTGTTCTTGTTCGATAAGTCCTGACCCTAGTGACCGACATATGCCGCGTAGATGCCAAAGCTCCCGACAAGCACGAGACTCAGCGCCCAGACCACATCAAGGTTGAACCATGTCTTTGACAGGAATTTCAGGCCAAGCCAGAAATAGATAACCAATGCGATCGCACCGCCGGCGAGTGTCATCGCAACTGTGTGCACAAGGGCGACGGCAAAGGCCGTCCATAGATTTCCAGACATGAGTGTTTGGGCTGCGACGTGTCCCGTTTCACTGGCATCAATGGCGCAAATCCCAAGGTAAATCGGCACAAGCATCAACCCCGCACCATGGGCCATCGCAGCAAGGAATGACCATAATGCCAGTCGCGCTGGGTGAACGCGGGCGAGGAATTTGGGATGTTTGCGATTGATCAACAGGTAGACACCCATCGCGACGACCAAGACGCCCGCGCCGATACGGATTTCTCGTTCCCATTCGACCAGAAAAAACATTAGCGAAAACGGTACCAGCACCACTGTCATCGCCAGAAAATGGCCCAGCGCCAGCAGGGCCAATGCCCGGGCCAGCGCTGAGCGCTTTTGCTCCATCAGGGCGGCAGACACCGCAAGTGGCCAGCCCATTCCGGGATTAATTCCGTGGTAGAAGCCCGAAAAAATGACGGCCCACCAAAGGGCCGCCGCTGAAATACCTTCTGCGATCACTTAGACCGACGGATAACAGAAACTATCCGTGGAGCAGTCTCCACCTTCGAGCCTGATCTGATGCGCACGCAGACCCTTAGGGAAATCGACGTAGAAATCTTTGGCAAGCTCAAGCCCGCCATTCTCGCCAACATTAGCCATCACCATCTGACCGCCTTCGTCGTTGGGATAGAACTGCTCGTCCCAAGTGGAATAAAGCGAGTTGGTCCAGTAGACGCGTTTGCCGTCCCGGCTTACCTCGACCATCTGCGGACCAAAGGCAAAATCCTTGCCATTCGGGTGCTTATGATGTGCGACAATGCCACCCAACTCCACTTTCCCCGCCAACTTAGGGTTCATCGGGTCAGAGACGTCGTATTGGTGCATCTCGCCCAAACCCCAGCAAGCGACATAAAGGAACCGGTCATCAAGGCTAAGATCAATATCGGTGACCAGCGGTGGAACTGCCCCAAACCCTTTCAACAGATCCGGCAAGTCGTCAGCATCGGCTGGCACGGGATCAATTGTGATTGTTTTCTTGGCCTGCCATGTGCCGTCATCATCACGCCACCATGTAAAGATCGCTCCCTGCAGGTTGGTCGTATCAACGACAACGCCGCAGAAGCCATAGGACTTCTTCGGGTCATGCGCAGGCCGGATTTCAAGCGCCATCTGATGGTTTGCACCAAGATCAATCGTTTGAATGTTCTTGCGCGCGCGCAGGTCCCAGAAATGAATTGAGTGACCATATTTGTTCGAAAGCAGGTCTTCTGCGACAATGCCGTTCTCGAATTGTGGCGGCAGACCCCAGTCAGAACTGACCATGTAATCCTGCGGCAGGTTCCACCA
>CBDTYC010000362.1:0-2282 GCA_965364495.1 uncultured Yoonia sp.
ATTTACACACGCGGATCGGTAACGCACCAAGCGTCCGCACCGGGGCAAGCGCCCGCAACTGTCACAGGCGGGCTAATCGGCTCCATCCAGCACGAGCGCGACGGGTTTGCGAAGGCTTCCGTGCTATCTCGGCTGATGACGTCGGTTTATTTGGAGCTTGGCACGCGGCACATTGCCCCGCGTCCGGCGTGGGTTCCTGCGGCTGAGGCATTGAACCAAGAATACACCAAGCGCCTTGAAACGGCCATTTCGGGGGTTATCCGATGAATGAATCACCGCTTATCCAAGCGCTATACACGCGGCTTGCTGGTTATTCCCCGCTTATGTCGCAGGTCGTCAACATCTATTCAGACGTGCCGCAACCCGATGATGCGGGCGATGATAGCGCGTTTCCGTATGTCACATTTTCTGTGCCAAACATTGCGCCTTTCGACGCGAAAGACGACAATGGAGGCAATGCGGTTATTCAGGTAGACGTATGGTCTCGCAGCACGTCACGGCTTGCGCGGGCGGCGGTTTACGATCTTGTCTATGACGCACTACAGAAGTTCGACCTTGTGATTGTTGGCGCTAATACGATCACATGTAACTTCATATCCAAAACCGAGTTTGACGACCCTGACGGTCTGACAAAACATGGTGTAATTTCATTCCGTATCTTGTATGATGCGATTTAACAACGCAAAGGAGTTTGCAAATGGCTGGTATGGCAGGGCGGGCAATCCGCATCAAAGTAAGTGACGACGGCGGGACAACATATACCGCTATCGAAGGTTCAACATCTGATGACTTTTCGATCACCCGTGAAGGGATCAACATCACCGACAAGGACGATCTGGGCGTACAGACATTCATTGACGACGCGATTGGTACTTGGGCGATGTCAGGCAGCTTCGAGGGCATCTTGAAGTCCGACACAATGCTTGCGAATTTCAACAGCACAACCCAATTCACGCTTGATTGCGAAATTCTGGTTGGTGGCCTTGGCACATACGCGGGCAAGTTCGGCTTTACCGAATGTTCCGTCACTGGTGCAGAAGGCGCAGAACCCGCGACTATCTCCGGTAGCGTCGTGAGTTCCGGCACAATCACCTACACGAGCGCTTAATCATGGCTGTTTTTCGTGAAGTAAATGTCGAGTGGGACGGTGAAGAGCACACGTTCACACCATCCAACCGTCTCTTGCGGCGTATTGAACGGGAGGTTCCGATTTGGCCCCTTTTGGCAAAGGTACAGGGTGGCGAGTTGCCCATTGGCGACGTTTCGTTTGTTGTCGCAGAAGTGCTGAAAGAGGTTGGCGTCGATACCGATGAGGACCGCATTTCAGGCGACATGCACAGCGGCGATCCAGAGGCGATGCTGAAATATGCGTTTGCCGTTGTTTCGTCCCTGTTGCCAAGCGGGGTTGATGAAAAAGAGCCCGCCGCCCCCGCCAAGCCCAAGGCAAAGGCGAAAAAGCGGGGCTGATAGATTGGGATGACCTATACGTTGCATGTTTTCGTATAGGCATCCGGCCCAATGAGTTCTGGGACATGACGCTGGACGAGGTGTTTTTGTTGATGGAAGCGAATAGGCCGCGCACATCTGGCGACTATCAGGGCAATCTAACAGGTGGCAAGGTGGAAGAACTTTGCGACCGTTCCGAGCTAACCGACGACGAGTGGTGGAAGGCAAACAATGCTACCTAAAATTTCAGTGGTTATCTCTGCCGATACAGACAGCGCAGAAGCGGGACTTAACCGGACAGAGCAGCGGATCGACAGCTTGGGCGGTGCAGCAGATCGCGCCAGTACTCGCGTCGGGCGCATGTCTGGGCAGGTCAACGCGGCGGTGCGCCCAACTCGAAACTATGGCTTTGCCGTGCAGAACGCATCGTTCCAAGCGGCTGACTTTGCTGTTCAGGTGCAGGGCGGCGTTGATGCGTCTCGGGCGCTTGCGCAGCAGTTGCCACAGTTGTTGGGCGGCTTTGGCATCCTTGGCGCTGTAATGGGCGCTGTTGTGGCCGTCGGCATCCCTCTGGGCGTGGCGTTCGCTAACATGGCAGAGAACGGTAACGACGTTAGCCATATGCTAGGCGTTTTGCAGCCAGCCTTTGAGCAGATTGGCGACATCATGCGCAGCGTTGCGTCGGCGGCGGTGACGTTTGCTGACGTGGTTGTGAATAACCTAGACCGGATCATCATCACGGCGGGCGTGGCTGCGGCTGCGTTTGGTGCGAAAATGGTCGGCGGGTTTATCGCGGCACGGCTTGCGACAATGACCTTAGCGGGTGCGTTGGTTGC
>CBDTYC010000363.1:0-2270 GCA_965364495.1 uncultured Yoonia sp.
GCGTGCATGGGCGAAATTCCGGGCAACGGCGGCCCCCGCGACGCACCCCTTCGGCGCGAAAGCTGAGGACTTCACCGTCGAAAAGGCAGATCCGCCTGCCGGCAAATTCTTTCGTTTTCAAAGCACGACAATCAGCCACCGTAAATTTGATGGATCACGCTCTGACGGACTAAGACGAGAAGGTTTCCTGGGTGTCGATGCGTCAGTGCTTTTGCCCTATGACCCTGTGCGTGACCGTGTGCTGCTGGTCGAGCAGGCGCGGCTTGGCCCCGCTTTACGCCGCGATCCGAACCCATGGATGTTAGAACCGATCGCAGGGATCGTGGATGCGCGAGAAACCCCGCGGGACGCAGCGCTGCGCGAGGCAAAGGAAGAGGCGGGGCTTGAGATCAAGATGCTAGAACCTGCCGGTTCGTTCTATGTCTCGCCCGGATGCTCGACTGATTATTTCTATGCATTTGTCGGTGTGTGCAGCTTGCCGCAAGACGTACCCTATTCGGGTGGTTTGGATGATGAAGCGGAAGACCTTAGATTGCATCCACTTGGCTTTGACGCGGCAATGGATTTGGCTGACCAGGGTGAAATCCAGACAGGTCCCGCGCTTTACTTGCTTTACTGGCTCTTGCGTCACCGTGATCGCCTGCGCGCGGCTGTTTGACAGTTGCCGGGTGTCGCACCTTGATGTCCGGATGGGGCAGCTTTACAAAGAAACAAACACATGAAAGGGCCGTGGAATGACCATCAAGAAAGATCTGGCTGACGCAGTCGGAAACACGCCTTTGATCAAACTGCGGGCCGCTTCAGAGGCGACAGGCTGCACCATTCTGGGCAAGGCCGAGTTTCTTAATCCCGGTCAATCGGTCAAGGATCGCGCGGCGCTTTTCATGATCAAAGATGCCATTGCGCGTGGTGATCTTAGGCCGGGCGGGACGATCGTTGAAGGAACTGCGGGGAACACCGGAATTGGTCTTGCCTTGGTGGGCGCGTCGATGGGTTTTAGAACCGTCATTGTCATTCCTGAAACGCAAAGTCAGGAAAAAAAGGACATGATCCGCGTTGCTGGCGCGCACCTGGTCGAAGTACCTGCTGTGCCATATGCCAATCCCAACAACTACGTGAAATACTCGGCGCGGCTTGCCGAAGCGCTGAACAAGACCGAACCAAATGGTGCTGTTTGGGCTAACCAGTTTGACAATACTGCGAACCGGCAAGCGCATGTGGAAACAACGGGCCCAGAGATTTGGGAACAGACGGATGGCAAGGTTGACGGGTTTACTTGTGCATGCGGGTCCGGCGGAACGTTGGCGGGGGTGGCGCAGGTGCTGCAGCCGAGAGGTGTGAAAGTTGGGATTTCCGATCCGGATGGGTCGGGACTTTACAAGCTTTATACCCATCAGGTGCCACCGGCTGGCGATTCAATCACAGAAGGCATCGGGCAGGGGCGTATCACTGCAAATCTTGAAGGTTTCACCCCCGACTTTGCCTATAAGATTCCGGATGCCGAGGCACTGCCGATCATCTTCGATTTGCTGCAGAACGAAGGGCTTTGCATGGGCGGATCGACCGGCATCAATATTGCAGGCGCGATACGATTGGCCCGCGAGATGGGGCCCGGGCATACGATCGTCACGATCCTGTGTGACTACGGGACCCGCTATCAGTCCAAAATCTTCAACCCGACGTTCTTGCGCGGCAAGGGTCTTCCGGTGCCGGAATGGTTGGAGGCGGAAATTGACGTGCCCTCGGTCTTCGCAGAAGTATGACACGAAATCTGGCATCTGTGTTTCTCGTGGCGATGCTGGCCTTGTTCGCGCCGGCGATTGCGACAGCACAAGAAGACACAGACGCGGCTGATGTTGCCGGAATAGAAGACGTTGGCATCACGCAAGAACAGGCAGACACAGACCCAACACCAGAGACATTCACCTACGCCGATTTCGAAACACTCGCACAGCGCTCTGAAGATCTGGTCGCAATGGGCGAAGCATCCTTGTTTGCCGTTGGGCGCTTGCGCAGCGAACTGGTCGTTTGGCGGGACAAATTTCTGAAAGACGCGACAGTCAATGCAGGCCGTATCGCGACGGTTGACGCGCAGATTGCGGCGCTTGGTACAGTGCCAGAAGACGGCGACGAGCCCGCCGCCGTTGCCGCGCGTCGGGCAGAGTTGTTGTTGCAGCGCCAAAACCTGCGTGCGCCGCGTCTTTTGGCGCAAGAGGCGCACGCGCGCGCTAATGGCATCTGTGGCGAGTTCGACGCAATAGCGCTGCAAC
>CBDTYC010000364.1:0-2266 GCA_965364495.1 uncultured Yoonia sp.
GTCTTGGCGTCGCGCTCGAGTATATGATGGACATAGGCATGTCCGAAATTGCGGCCCACGAGAAAACACTGCGTGACTATGCCCGTGACCGTTTGGCGGGGCTGAACTGGCTTAACGTACAGGGGCAATCTCAGACAAAGGGCGCGATCTTTTCCTTCACGCTCGAAGGTGCGGCGCACGCCCATGACATTTCAACTGTGTTGGACAAAAAGGGTGTCGCTGTGCGTGCAGGAACCCATTGCGCGATGCCGTTGATGGAACATATGGGTGTCGGGGCAACGTGCCGCGCATCCTTTGCAATGTATAACACGACCCAAGAAGTTGACGTGTTGATTGACGCGCTCGAGCTTTGCCACGATCTTTTTGCCTAAGTTGGATCATTGGCGTTGCGAGGGGCAGGGTGCGCAGCTATAGAACCGATAGGCACCCGTAGCTCAGCTGGATAGAGCGCTGCCCTCCGAAGGCAGAGGTCACAGGTTCGAATCCTGTCGGGTGCACCAATACTGCAATCTTGGATGTCTCGCCTGAAATGACATGGGCTTGGATGGGTAGGCCCACCTTCGGAGAAAAGGCATGAACCCGAGGGTATGCCAATTCCAAAGGCCTGATTAAACCATTTACAATCTCACCAGATGACTACTCGTTATCCGATCAGCCGCCGCAGCGCGACGAGGGCCACACAAACGTAACCGGTATTCGCGTTACGTCCCCCGAAGCGTTCAATCACATACGTCGCTATTGAAATATGTCAAATTGAACACATCGGAGAATCGAGCAAGAAAATCGGAGTTTAAAGTTAGTTCTAGTCCGTCGTTCTGGACAATTGCGCTAGTGGTCTAGGCACGGTCCGCCGATGGCGAAACCCCGAATTGTTTTTTGTAATCGCGGCTGAATTGCGATGCGCTGGCGTAACCAACTGCGAAAGCGGCAGATGAAACCGGTTTTTGCTGCGCCGTTATCTGACGCCGCGCTTCTTGAAGTCGCAGCATTTTGGCAAAGCTCATCGGGGACTTTCCCGTGAACTGTTGGAAATGCGCGTAGAATGCGGATTTCCCCATGCCAACCTTGGCTGCGATATCATCAACCGACATTTGTTCGCCCAGATGGGTGCGGATGTAATCGATAGATTGCGCGATCTTGCTTGCGTGGCTGTTTTGGGAAAGAAGCTCGCGCAAGATGCCTGCACTATGTGATTGCAGCAGCCGCAGGTGCATTTCTTCCAGAATTGCAGGTCCCAGAATCTCGCGTTCGACGGGTTTATCGGCAAGTTCCAGATACCGCCCCAGCGCAGCAATCAATGCTGTATCCTGATCGACGCGCCGCAACGATGTCGCCGTTGCTTCGCTGCCGGATAGCGCATCAATCCGGCCCTTGAGCATGTGTAGAACATCGAAATCAAGCTGGAACAAAAGCGCAAGAAACGGCTTTTCTGCACTGCCTTTTGCAACGCAGTATTCAATTGGAATATCGTGTCCCAAAACACTTGTCTGGCCTTCCGAAAAAACCATCACCGTGTTGTCCAGACGCGCCTCTTTCTGACCTTGCAGGATCAGTGATGCAAAGGGGCCGATCGAGAGTGACTTGAAGGGCGAAGGTGTCTGGTGCCGGACGATAAAAATGCCATCCATCGGCAACAGCACTGCCGCGCCGTCCGGCTGCTCATCAGGGACCTGCTTTGCCACGAGGTCTCTGAGTTCTATCAAGTTCATGCGCTACAACCTTTCCCGATGTGCCGAATATATCTGACACGAACTAAAACTAAGCAAAGAACCAGGCTAACAAACAGGTTTACCTAGCCCAAGCCGCGCAAGTTTGCCGCTTTGTCTTTCAGCCAATGCATCGACCTCTGTTTTGGTACGTGCAGTGATCGCAGAAGCGGGCTTGCGCAGCGTATCATGGGCGATGACACCGCGTTGGGCGAGTGTGTATTTCCGTACCGCCAACCCCAATCCGGGTTGGGCCTCATAGCGCACCATCGGCATGTACGCGTCAAAGATATCGCGGGCGTGTTCCAAGTCGCCATTCCGGTACGCCGCGATCACTTGCGCCATCATTTCCGGATAGGCAAAGCCGGTCATTGCGCCGTCCGCGCCGCGCAGCATTTCTTCCAAAAGGTAAAGCCCGCCATTGCCGCAAAGAACCGAAATGCGCCGCGCACCCGCATCGGACGCGGCACGCAAGGCGCTGATCTTTTCCAGCCCCGGCCAGTCTTCGTGTTTCAGCATGACGCAGGTGGGACAGTCTTCAACGACCTTTAGGATGACAT
>CBDTYC010000365.1:0-2228 GCA_965364495.1 uncultured Yoonia sp.
CGGGCCCATGATAAACCCGGGCGCCGCGGAACAGACCGAGGAATGGATCACCGATGCCGAGCTTGATGCCCAGCCCGAGTTGGTCAAGACGATGTCTGTGCAACCGCCGCGCGGTAGTGGCCAGATCAGGCTGATCCGTATTGGCGTAGGTGAAGAAACAGCGGACTTGCAGCCCTGCGGCGGCACGCATGTTGCCAACACCGAAGAAATCGGGCGTGTCCGCATCGGGAAAATCGAAAAAAAGGGCCGCCAGAACCGGCGTGTCTATCTACATCTGGAATAGCAGTTGCGTTACTTTGCCATCATTGCCGCGTCTTTTGTATGCCTTGCACAGCCTGCTGTGGCAGAACGCTATGATGGATGCAGCGCGCCCCAGTCAGCGGTTGTCGAAGATGCGCTTAACAGTGCGAAATCTCTGACACTAAAAGCAGCCTCTGCGGTTGCAGACACGCCGGATTACCGGCGTTGGTTTGGCAGATATTCGGTGTCCAACGCTGAAAAGGTCCGGTTTAGTCTCAAGTCGATGGTCACGGCTATCCGCGGCGGTGCAGTCACCGTGCGCTGCAATCAAGCCAATGCACAGGGGTGTAGCGCGGGCGAATATGCCTTTGTTTTCGCAAACGCACCTTATTTGGTCCATATTTGCCCCCCGTTCTTTGATCTGCCGCACCTGGAGGCTTTGCAGCCCGGAATGCGACGCAGCGAAAATGGTACGCGGGAAGGGACGATTGTGCATGAACTATCCCATTTTCTGCGTGTCGCGGGGACAGAAGATCACTGTTATTCGCGCGAGGTCTGTGCAGATATGGCGAGCCGTGAGCCGCGTCGGGCAATCGATAACGCGGATAGCTATCAGTACTTCACCGAAGATGTGACGTATTTTGCGCGCCAGCCGTTGACGAATAAACCATCGCCGCCGCAGCGTACTGACCGCTAGTCGCGTTCGATCCCGAACAGGTCACGGTCTATCGGCTGATCAAGCATTTTTTCGGATTCCGGCAACCCCTCGCGTGATAACAGAACTGCAAAGGGGCGCAGGTGTGGCACATGACTGCAGACAACCAATAGCATCACCATAATCGGGACCGACAAGAACATCCCCGGGATGCCCCAAACAGCCCCCCAGAACGCAAGCGAAAGGATGATGCCGAAGGACGACAGGCGCAGTGCGCGGCCCATCAGCATGGGGTCAATAACACTGCCGTTTATGAACTGGATGACGCCAGCGATACTGAACACAGCGAGCGTGATCGTCGGATCTCCGATTTCGACATGGGCAACCAGTGCAATCAGCGCGGTGGCGACGATAGACCCGATATTGGGAATGAAGTTCAATACGAACGTAATGATGCCCAGCGACGTTGCCAATTCGAGGCTAAAAGCGCCGGCTAGTACAAAAACCATTCCACCGGTGATGGCCGAAATGACTGTTTTGACCAGCAGGTAGTAGTTCACGCGGTGGATAATCGACTGGATGATTTTGCCTACGCGCTCGGCCTGATGGGCATCACCGACGAGGCTGATCAGCTTGGTCTGGAACCAGATACGTTCGGCAAACAGGAAACCGACAAACAGGATGATCAGAACGGTCGCCTGCGTGATGCCGTTGACTTGCCCCGCAGCGATGCGCAAATAACTCGACAGGTTAACTGATCGGAGTGCGTTAAAAACGGCCTGTTCGCTATCATCCCCGAGCCACGAAAAAAGGGAGGCGACTGCCGAAGGTGCGCGCTCTGCGTAAGACAAAGTCGTTACCAGCACCGTGTTCACTTGCGTGAGCAAGATTGATGTAAGCGACAATAGGGCAGCAGCAATCAACAGCATAGCTGCAAAGCTCGCTAATGCGTTCGGGATACGAAACGGTCCAATGCGCTGACGCGCGATAAAGTTGATGACGTCACTGGTCAGGCTGAACAAGATAATGGCGGTCGCAAGGGAAATCAGCACAAAGCGCGCTTGCACCAGCAAAAACAGAACCACCGCGAATGCAATAATCAACAGCGCACCGGTTTGCAGGCGATGCGTTTCGGCAGGTCGGTCTGGCGTACCTGTCTTAGGTTGATCGTGCAGCATCGCGAGGTTTCCCGTGTCATCGCCGAGGTCATTTATAGGGTGCGCAAGGGGCAGAGGTAAACAGTACTCACAAACATATGTTTGGGGTCTTGCAATCGCCGTACAGATAGGGCTAAACCGCCGCCACGGACAGGTGGCCGAGTGGTCGAAGGCGC
>CBDTYC010000366.1:0-2195 GCA_965364495.1 uncultured Yoonia sp.
CGCCCCACCAATCGCGGCCGCCTCTGAAGCCGCAGATAACGCAGCCCTGAAACGCGCCAGCGCAAGTGGCAGCCAGATCGCATGGTATCCCGCGATGCTGATTTGCGCGGTATGTTTATGCGGGTTGCTTCTGGCCACAATGTTGCCAGCGCTGACAGTGACATCACAGACCGTTCAATGCTTTGGCATCTTGTTGTTTGGCGCACTGGTGCAGGCCTATCTGGCGTCCGGCTTTACCGTTGCAACGCTTTGCAATCACGCGGGATTGTCGGTCGTTGCCCGAGCGATCACTGTTTTGGCATATCTGGGTATTGCGGCCGTCATCGGTGCAGGAATGACCCCCGTCGGCAATGCGCTGGGCTATACTTTCGCAATGAGCCTCGGCAGCGGCCTTGTCTGGGCTGTTTTGTGGCGCACTCTTGGCGTTGATACATCGGCACGTGTGCTTTTGCGCAGCGAGGTGCCGATATGGAAAACTTCTTGATTATTGCACTGGCTGCAATTGCGACCGCGACACCGTTTTATATGGGGCAACGTTACGGATCAGTCGCGTTGGTGTCACCGATGCATTTGCTTTGCTACTTTTCTGCGTTCGGTTTCTTGACCAAGGTTGTGGTGTATACCTTCGTGCCGGAATGGGCCTTTTACAGCCGCTTTGTTGTGACGTCAGGGGCCAATCTGAAAGGCGCACTTTATCTGACGACATTCATCATGCTGATCTGTGCCGGCTACCGCTGTGCCGTTCAGGCCGGTGACGGCCCCGCTGCAATCCGGGAAAACCGCAGTTTGGTGTCTGGGTTGCAACGGCACAACTGGCTGTTTGCCCTATCTTTTATGATCGCAGGACTGACACTTGTTTTGATGATGCGCGCGCGCGGCGTATCCGGGCTGACGCTTGACCTGCTCGAAACTCTGAACACTGATAAGCAGATCAACGTGGATGCTGCGGGCAATGGCGCGACGTTGGCAGGCATCAAGACGTTTTTTGTCGTGCCCAAGTGCGCGTTTGTGTTGCTTTTTGCTAACGGGCTTGTGCGGCGCAATGGCATGGTTCTTGCGCAATCTGCCCTGATTGCCGGACTTCTGGTCTGCATTGCGCTAGTCTCGGGTGACCGTTTCGAGATGGTTGAACTTTTTGCCTACGGGACGATCACCTATCTGTTGATCGGGGGCGCTGTCGCCTTGCGTTCGCTGGTGGTCGCGTTTCTGGCGGCCCTCACAGTCTTGGTCGTTTCAGCTTATATGACGGCACTGCGGGGAACCGAAGCAGGGCTTTTGCACCAGATCGTCGGGTCCACGTATTTTCTTGATTTCAATGCATCGGTGATGGTCACGGATCGCGTGACGCCGCAGATGCTGCTTTGGGGTGAAAGCTATGTCTGGTGGAGCTTTGGGTGGTTCCCGCGGGCCTACTGGCCGGACAAGCCCGCGATTGATCTGGGTGTGTTCTTCAAGCGCGAGGTCATGGGGCTTGTTTCCGGAGGCGCGTTCAATGTCACTGGCCCCGGAGAGGCATACATCAATTTTGGACGGGCAGGGGTCGTCGCAGGTTTCATCTTGGGCGTGGTCTATCGACGGGTGGAGGTTGCACTGCTTTGTGCAACCAATACGCTGCGATTTGGGTCCTTCGCCCTTTATCCTTTGCTGCTTTATCCCTTTGTGCAGGCGACACTGCAATCATCGTTCAGTGCCTTTATTGTAGGGGCAGCAGCACAGTACATCCTGATCGCGCTTGTGATTGCGTTGTGTCTTCCGCGGTACCGGCCGGCGCGTCGGGTGACGAAAGGATGTTCCTATGCTGTATAATGCGCTTTATCGTCTTTCGCGGGCGACTGGTGCGACGATGCGGCGAAGCGGACTTTGGGGCGCTACCTGGTTTCATCGCCGAACGCTGGGCGCTGTAGGGGCGGGTACGCGGTTCCAAGCGGGCGTCCGACTGCACCCGGCACAGCAGGTCAACATCGGGACTGATTGCTATCTCTGGCGCGGCGTTTCGGCCTCGAGCGAGTGCCGCACGGGGTATTTGCACATTGGTGATCGTGTTCAAATCAACCGTGTGGTGCATCTCGACATGACCGGCGTGCTAACTATTGGTAATGACGTGTTGCTGTCGGAAAGTGCCGTGGTTTATACCCATGATCACGGGTTAGACCCCAAATCGCCCAAAGCCCTGCGGCCACAGCCCATCGAGGCGG
>CBDTYC010000367.1:0-2159 GCA_965364495.1 uncultured Yoonia sp.
TAAGCAAAGGGAATTGCCCCGCAACCAGTCTCATAACCGTCTCGAGATAAGGGATCGTGCTGCCGTCATCGGTTAGCTGGATCGTTTCGAGTTCGCGCCGGGTCCTGCTACGCACGGGTCCGGTTTCGCCCGTCAACCTGTCCAGCAGGTCGTCGTGAAACACCATTGCCTGCCCATCGCGGGTCAGTTGCACGTCAATTTCGATCCCGTACCCCGCTTTGATCGCGGCTTCGATAGACTTGACGCTATTTTCTACCCGCCCCGCCTTGCGGTTATGCAAGGCGCGGTGGGTAATAGGGCGCGCAAAGAACGACGCAGGCAGGGTCATTTGATCTGAAAGATCGCTTCGATTTCTACTGCGACGCCGAATGGTAAGCTGGCCGCGCTGACGGCTGAACGCGCATGACGGCCTTTGTCGCCCAATGCTGCGACCATAAAGTCGGAGGCACCGTTGATTACTTTGGGCTGGTCAACGAAATCGGCGGTAGAGTTTACAAACCCAACAAGTTTTACGACGCGCACAAGCCGGTCAATGTCGCCACCGCAGGCGGCTTTGAGTTGTGCCAAAAGAGATATCGCGCAGCACTTGGCTGCGATCGCGCCGTCTTCGGCGGTCATGTCGTCACCCAGTTTGCCTTTGATCATGCCACCGGCATTTGCGGCGATCTGGCCTGAGACGTGGACCAAATCACCAACCACTACGAAAGGTACATAGTTCGCCGCGGGCGCGGGTGCGTCAGGCAGTGTGACGCCAAGTTCAGCCAATTGTTTCTCGATCAAACTCATTATGAGCCTCCTGTTATTTTGGCCGACGCTAGCGGGCAAAATCGTGCGGCGCAATCAAGAGTCGCGGAATGCTTTGGTGAAATAGTCAGCCAAGGGTTTGATCAGGTAATTCAGCGGGCTGCGGTCGGCGGTGCGCACAAAGGCATCGACGGGCATACCCGGGATCAGGGTCATACCTTCGGGCAAGCGAACCATTTCACCGGCGTTCAATTCCACTTCTGCGCGATAGTACGGCTGGCCTGATGTTTCGTTCTGAAAGACATCGGCAGAAACGAGGGTGACTGTACCTTGCAGTTCGGGCGTGCGGCGCTGGTCAAAGGCAGAGAACCGCAATGTGACCTCTTGTCCGACGAATACCTGATCGACGTCGATTGCCTGTACTTGAGTCGCGATAACCAACGGGCGATCCTGTGGTATCAAGAAAAGTACAGGATCTGCCGACTGGATAACAGATTGCGGAGCGAAGACCTGCATCCCGTAAACAATGCCAGAGACAGGTGCGCGGATATCCAGACGTTCAAGTTGGCGGCGCAGTGTGCGGCGACGCTCGGATAGTTCCAGTTCATTGAACTGCAGGTCACGCAGGCGGGTGATCGCCTCTTCGCGGCGGGCTGACGATATACCAAGGATCTGCAGCTCGATCTCGGTCATGCGCTCTCCGGCTTGCGCGCGCTGTGCCGTCAGTTCACCAACCGTGCCAAGCAGTCTGGCCTCTTCCCGTTGCAGCGCAAGAACGCGGCTGGCTTGGGCAAGGCCACGGTCCAGCAACGATTGTTGATCGGTCAATTCCGATGCGATCAGGTCGCGTTGCGTCGTCAGGGCTTCTTGCTGGGCGTCGATCCCTGCGATCTGGCTGGCGATTTGCGCGCGCTGCTGGGTCAGTTGTTCTACCGCGCTTTTGTTTGTTTCGCGACGTGCTTCGAACAGGCGTTCTTGACCATCCATGAGTGTCTGCGCCTCGGGCGTCGTTTCTTCTAGCAGAACAGGACTGAACACCAAAGTATCTGCATTGTCCCGCTCTGCTTCGAACCTTGCCCGGCGCGCGAGGATTTCAAAAAGCTGCCCCTCGACAACCGCTAGTTCGGATTGCAGCGCGGTTGCATCCAGCCGCGTGCGCGTTTCAGCCATGGACTCGCCGGACAGAGCAACCAGCAGGGTATTCGGCTGCTTGCCGGCAATCGGCGTGGCGTTGAGAGCACTGCCGCGGCGTGGGGAATGACAGCCGTTGCAGGTGCGCGTCTCACCATCGGGGTCCAGCGCGATGCAATCGGTGAATGTCCCACCGGTGTCGATCCAGATCTGCCAGGGCTGGGACAATTCCTATCGCCCCTTCTTCGTCACCAGGTAGGTCGCGAACGACCCGAGCCAGTGAC
>CBDTYC010000368.1:0-2145 GCA_965364495.1 uncultured Yoonia sp.
TACCCCATAATCATCGTTCCAAATACTACGATAATCAGAGGCACACCCCATACCCGCTTGACATTCTGCTTGGCCAGACGGATCGCCTCATGCGCCTCTTCGCAGGACGTATGCACGACATACAAAGGCACGCCCGCCATATCGGCAATCATGATGGCGCGGTTGGTCGCTTCGCCCTCGACTTGGGTCGGGCGTGAATAGGCGTGTGCTTCTGGTCCGGTATTGCCTTGGGCCAGCAGTTTGGCGCTAAGTTCAGCGACCACATCACCGTTTTCGGCATGGACCATCGCGATACCGCCCAATTCGCCAATCCGGCTAAACGATGCGTAAAGCTCGTCGTCGTTGACCATCAATGCGCCTTTATAGGCAAGGAAGTGTTTGAAGGTCGTGATACCGCGGTCTTTGATCACGGTTTCGATGTCATCAAACACCTTTTCACCCCACCATGTGACGGCCATATGGAAAGAGTAGTCACAGTTCGCGCGGGTCGATTTGTTGTCCCACATCTGCAAGGCATCATGCAGCCCTTGGCCAGGTGACGGCAACGCGAAGTCCACGACCATCGTTGTTCCACCCGACAAAGCAGCGCGTGTCCCGCTTTCGAAATCATCCGACGAATACGTCCCCATAAACGGCATCTCAAGATGGGTGTGGGGGTCAATACCGCCCGGCATGACATAACACCCCGTCGCATCCAGCTGTTCATCCCCCGAAAGGTTCGGTCCGATCTGGATGATCTTGCCATCTTCTATCAGCACATCTGCTTTGTAGGTCAGGTCAGCGGTGACAACCGTGCCGTTCTTGATCACTTTGGTCATGTTGTTTCCTCTTTTGGTCTAGCTGGATGTCACTTGGGCCGTTTCCAGCACGGCATGCAGCAAAACATCCGTTCCCGCCGCGGCCCATTCTGGGCTAATTTCTTCTGCTTCATTGTGGCTCAGACCATCGACGCAAGGGCACATGATCATTGCGGTTGGTGCGACACGATTGATCCAGCAGGCATCGTGGCCGGCACCAGAGATCAGGTTCATATGCGAATACCCCAATCGTTCCGCTGCGCTGCGCACGGCGCTGACACAGGTTTCGTCAAAGGCGACCGGGTCAAAGCCGCCGACTTTTTCAATCTCGAATGCCATGCCCATTTCATCGCAAATCGCTTTCGTCTCGACCCTCAAACGGGCCTCCATGTCTTGGATCACCGCAAGGTCCGGCGAGCGGAAGTCGATCGTGAACACAGCTTTCCCCGGAATGACGTTGCGCGAATTGGGGTAGATATCAATGTGGCCAGCAGCGCCGACCGCATGTGGTGCGTGGCTCATCGCGATCTCTTCAACTTTGCACAGAATCCGCGACATCGCGAGGCCTGCATTCTTGCGCATCGGCATCGGGGTTGACCCTGTATGGCTTTCCTTGCCAATCACCGTGATCTGGGTCCATGACAGCCCTTGGCCATGAGTCACAACACCAATTTCCTTGCCCTCAGCTTCCAGAATCGGGCCTTGCTCGATGTGCAGCTCAAAGAACGCATGCATCTTGCGCGCGCCGGTTTCCTCGTCGCCCCGCCAGCCAATGCGCTTTAACTCGTCGCCAAATTTCTTGCCCTCGGCATCAACGCGGTCGTAGGCCCAATCCTGGGTGTGCAATCCGGCAAAAACACCAGACGACAGCATCGCAGGGGCATAGCGCGTCCCCTCTTCGTTGGTGAAGTTCGTCACGACAATGGGGTGCTTTGTCTTGATATCCAGATCGTTCAGCGTGCGGATAATCTCTAGCCCTGAAAGAACACCCAAGACGCCGTCATATTTGCCACCTGTTGGCTGCGTATCAAGATGAGAACCCACATAAACCGGAAGCGCGTCTGGATCGGTCCCAGCCCGCTGCGCAAACATATTGCCCATTTGATCAAGGCCCATCGTGCAGCCAGCGGCCTCGCACCATTTCTGGAACAATGCGCGGCCTTCGCCATCTTCGTCGGTCACGGTCTGGCGGTTGTTACCGCCCGCAATACCGGGCCCGATCTTGGCCATTTCCATCAGGCTGTCCCAAAGACGTGTGCCAGTTAGTTGCAGAGTTTCTCCGATGGCTGCCATGGTTTTCCCCTTCTTTGTGCGGCCTATTCTGGCGCGCCCTACGCCGTTGGCCAAC
>CBDTYC010000369.1:0-2142 GCA_965364495.1 uncultured Yoonia sp.
CCCGCGCATCCAGTCCAACCGCGACCGCGTCATGAACGAGATCACAGCCTACCAGCTGACATCAATGATGCGCGGCGTTGTCGAGCGCGGCACGGCCAGCAGAACCGTCAACCTGCCAGTGCCTATTGCAGGAAAGACGGGCACAACCAACGACGCAAAGGACGTGTGGTTCGTCGGGTTTTCGTCCAACATCGTCGCCGGGTGCTACATGGGCTACGACAACCCAAGCTCTTTGGGCCGCGGTGCATCTGGCGGTGGATTCTGCGGCCCCGTGTTCAGCCGCTTCATGACCGAAGCGATTGGCCAATACGGGTCCGGATCATTCCGCGTGCCTGAATCATGCCAGTTCATCAACATAGACCGCTTCAGCGGTGGGCGATTGCCGCCAGAGGCGTCAGGCGACAACGTCGTGCGTGAATGTTTCCGCCCCGGCGAGGAACCGCTTTTCGGGATCATGTTCGATGGCGGTTTTGCGATGTCTGCGGATTTACCACTGTTTGATGACGTTGAATCCCAGCAGCGGCAAGTCACGACATCTACGGGCGACAGTGCGACAGTCGGGGATCGGGCGACATTTGGCACCTTGTCGACAGGCGGCCTTTACTGACCTGCTGCTTGTCGTGGGCGAGTGCCCACTGTAAGACCACTTCAAACATGAATTACGTCCTGACCAAAGGTGCCCCATGCGCGCGGAAATGCAAAACACGATTGAGGCGATTGAAAAGTCGCTCGCGCTTTTGGCGCAGCGTTTGGACTATGACACTGCGCCGCACCGGCTAGAGGAATTCAACGCCCGCGTCGAGGATCCAACCCTTTGGGATGATCCGGAAGCTGCGCAGAAACTGATGCGTGATCGTCAGATGCTTGTTGACGCGCTGGCAAGTTACGAGAGCATCAAGCAAGAACTGAGCGACCACATCGAGTTGATTGAATTGGGCGAGATGGAAGGCGACGCAGAAATCGTCACAGAGGCCGAGACGGCGCTGACCGCTCTGGCCGATAAAGCTGCCCAAAAGGAACTCGAGGCGCTGCTGGACGGAGAGGCGGACGCAAACGATACTTTCCTTGAGATCAACGCGGGCGCCGGTGGTACAGAAAGCTGTGACTGGGCGAATATGCTGGCGCGGATGTATGTTCGTTGGGCGGAAAAGAAGGGCTACAAAGTCGAATTGCAGTCAGAGCAGTCCGGCGACGAGGCGGGGATCAAATCGGCGTCCTATAAGATCAGTGGACACAACGCCTATGGTTGGTTGAAATCCGAAAGCGGCGTGCACCGCCTTGTGCGGATTTCTCCGTTCGATAGCGCGGCCAAGCGGCACACGTCTTTTACCTCTGTCAAAGTCTATCCGGTTGTTGATGATAATATCGAAATCGAAGTGAACCCGTCCGACATCCGTATTGATACTTACCGGTCATCCGGTGCGGGTGGTCAGCACGTGAACACGACCGATTCGGCTGTGCGGATTACGCACGCGCCTACAGGGATTGTCGTAACCAGTTCCGAGAAATCGCAGCACCAGAACCGCGACATCGCCATGAAGGCGCTTAAGTCCCGGTTGTATCAGATGGAGTTGGATAAACGCTCTGCGCTGGTCAATGAAGCGCATGAAAACGCCGGTGACGCAGGTTGGGGCAACCAGATCCGGTCTTATGTCTTGCAGCCTTATCAAATGGTCAAAGACCTGCGTACCAACTACGAGACGTCCGATACCAAAGGTGTTCTGGACGGCGATCTGGATGGTTTCATGGCTGCCACGCTCGCGATGGCCGTGTCCGGCAAAAGCAGGGCCGAAGCCAACGCCGAATAGGTAAAACACAACCCCGCGCTTGCAATGCGCACGGCCTTGAGGTGATGATAGGCGGTAAGGGGGACGTGCTGATGGCAACCGAAACAATGAGCGGTGGCATTGAACAACCTGTTGTTCAGGTGATCACCTTCGAAGATATCCGCGCAAGCCTGCGGGCCGGACTTCAGGATTTCCGGCGTGCGCCGCAGTTCGGCCTGTTTTTTAGTGCGGTCTATGTGATTGGCGGGTTCGTGATGCTTTGGGTCGGGGCAGGGCATGTTAGCTGGACCTTGGCAACGTCGCTTGGCTTCCCGCTGTTTGCGCCTTTTGCCGCCGCAGGACTTTACGAAGTCAG
>CBDTYC010000370.1:0-2112 GCA_965364495.1 uncultured Yoonia sp.
AATGGCATCATCGGCGAGTTCGACGCAATAGCGCTGCAACGTGAAACCGCCGAACTGGGGGTGCGCAGCCCGACGCCATTGAACCCGACGCATCTGGCTTCTGCGCTGGCAACCTTATGGGGGCTGACCGGCGTCATCACTGTTGAATTGAATGCAGGTATCAAGGCTGGCCAGGAATCGGGCGCGTTGGTACGCGTGATGCCACGTGCAGTCTTGCTGTTCATTGTTGGCATCGGATTGTTGGGGATCGGGCGTCGGTTTGTGACATCATGGCGTGAAAAACTGGAAGCCCGCGCGGATCGGTGGCGGCCTGCGCAGCTTTTCCTGTTGTCGCTGGTCCAGCTTGTTGTGCCAATTGCCGGGCTTTTGATCACGACCGCGGCTTTGCGCATGTTGGGCATCTTTGGGTTGCGCAGCGGCGATGTTCTCGATGCGATTCCAGCAGCGGGTGGCACGGTCATCTTTGGCTGGTGGCTGTCGCGCCACGTGTTTCCGGCGGGCGTTTCAAATGGCTTTTTGGGATATGACGCGCAAACCCGTGCAAAGGGCAGGCGCTATACAGCGTCACTTGCATGGGTCTTGGCGCTGGGGATTTTGATGGACGCGGGCTTGCGTACAATTGACACCACAACAGGGGTCGGGGCCGCAATTGCCTGGCCAATCTTGGCAGTGCTCGGGGTATTGTTCTGGCAAATGGGGCGAGTGATCCAGACTGCACCGGAGGTGATCGAAGGCAAAGAGGCGTCGGTAGGGCGCATGCGCGGCTATCTGGGCCGTTTCTGCGTGGTTGTCGCCATTGTTGCGCCCGTCATTGCCGCCGTTGGATATGTTGCTGCTGGTCGCGCAATGCTGATCCCTGCGATCATGTCAGTGGCCTTGGTCGGTGTGCTTCAGTTGATGCAACGTATCGGCCATGATTTCACCCTGTCGCACGAGACTGAGGAAAACAGCCGCGGGCTATATGCTTTGATGCCGGTCTTTATCAGCTTGGCACTCTACCTTGCCAGCATGCCGGTGTTCGCGCTGATCTGGGGCGCACGCGTTGACGATCTTGCAGAGTTGTGGACCCGTTTCAGCGAAGGGTATTCAATCGGCGAAACCAGAATTTCGCCAACAGATTTCGTTGTGTTCGTGGCTGTCTTTTCGGTCGGCTACATTCTGACGCGGTTTATCCAAGGGACATTGCGCAGGTCGGTTATGCCGCGCACGCGGATGGATTTGGGCGGGCAGAACGCCGTTGTTGCTGGCTTTGGTTACGTGGGTATATTTCTGGCCGCGATTGTGGCGATTACCAGCGCAGGGATCGATTTATCCAGCCTTGCTATTGTTGCCGGTGCGCTTTCGGTTGGCATCGGTTTCGGCTTGCAGAACATCGTCTCGAACTTTGTTTCGGGCATCATCTTGCTGATCGAGCGTCCAGTAAGCGAAGGTGACTGGATCGAAGTGGGTGGTCAAATGGGGTATGTGCGTGCGATTTCAGTACGTTCGACGCGGATCGAAACATTCGACCGCACGGATGTTATCATTCCCAACGCCGATCTTGTCAGTGGTCAGGTCACAAACTGGACACGTGGCAATCTGGTTGGTCGTGTCATTGTACCTGTTGGCGTGGCCTATGGGTCCGATGTTGACAAAGTAACAGAGATCCTGCGCGGCATCGCCGAAGCGCACCCCTTGGTCATTATGACCCCGCCACCGGCGGTCATTTTCATAGGGTTCGGGGCGGATTCACTTGATTTCGAAATCCGGGCAATCTTGCGCGATGTGAACTACATGCTGCTCACGAAGTCAGAGATGAACCATGAGATCGCCAAACAGTTCGCCGCGGCCGGCATTGAAATTCCATTCGCCCAACGTGATATCTGGTTGCGAAATCCAGAAGCCCTCAAAGGTGCAGTGTAGATGACAGAACTCCTTTTTCGCACCGATGCCTACGCCCGCGAGGCAACAGGCCGCGTCAAGGCGATCACGACTGAAGGCGGGATTATCCTTGATGGTTCGATCTTTTATCCCACCTCGGGTGGTCAACCGGGTGACAGCGGAACGCTGCGCTGGGGCAAGCGCGAAATCGAGATCGCGACAGCCGTAAAAGGCGAGAGCGAGGATGTGATC
>CBDTYC010000371.1:0-2075 GCA_965364495.1 uncultured Yoonia sp.
AATTCTACAATCGATGAGTTAAACAAACACGCAAAGAAATCACCAGCTACAATAACTTCTTTGAATTTGGCACAGGCAAGGGTGATCCTGCCGCCAATGCGCACAAGCTGGTCACATCACCTTGGTCGATCAAAGTCGACGGCATGGTTGATAATCCGGGCGACTATGGGCTGGATGATTTGTTGGCTGGTCTGTCCGTCGAGGACCGCCTGTACCGTTTCCGCTGTGTCGAGGCATGGTCAATGGTGATCCCATGGAACGGGATCGAACTGGCCGATATCCTGGACAAGGTCGGTGTGCAGGCCGGTGCAAAATACGTCGCCTTCGAAACGGTGGTCCAGCCGGATAACATGATCGGCGTGCAGCGTCGCGTGATCGATTTTCCCTATGTTGAGGGCCTGCGTCTGGACGAGGCGATGCACCCGCTGACAATCATGGCGACCGGCATCTATGACGAACCACTCTATAACCAGAATGGCGCGCCGATCCGTTTGGTTGTGCCTTGGAAGTATGGCTTCAAGTCCATCAAGTCGATTTCCCGCATCACCTTGACCGACAAGGAGCCTCCGATCAGCTGGAATATCGCGCTTCCAGACGAATACGGCTTTTACAGCAATGTGAATCCGAACGTGGATCATCGCCGCTGGAGCCAGGCAACCGAACGGCGGATCGGCGGCGGCTTGTTTGCCGAGCGTCAGGATACGCTGATGTTTAATGGCTATCCCGAAGTAGCCGGCCTCTATGAAGGTCAAGATCTGAGCGTGGATATTTAGTGGGCAAGTTCTTGGCATGGTTCGGCGGCATCGGCAGCAGCATTGGAATCCTTTGCTGTTTCACGCCCCTGTTGCCGATCTTGCTGACCTTCATAGGTGCTGCTGGACTTATCGACGCGCTATACCGTGATGCGGTGTTGCTGCCCTTTGTCGGGCTTTCACTGGTTTTATTAGGGGTGGGCTTATGGCTGATGCGTCAATCGAACTGATGTCTGTGATCACTTGCCCTGACTGTGGCGTGTCCAAGTCCGAACAGATGCCCACCGACGCGTGTCAGTGGTTTTACGAATGCACTGGTTGCGGCACGGTTTTGCGACCCAAGTCGGGTGATTGCTGCGTCTTCTGCTCTTATGGAACGGTCGCATGCCCGCCAATTCAAGACGGAAGTGGATGTTGCTAAGATGGATTTGGCTGGCAAGTTGAATGGAGTGCTGCGCAGAATTCCTGCGTGGACGATATATATAGTCGGTGGGGTTTATGCTGCGTGGCAGTTCTGGCTCGCGCTGAACCAGATAGGACCATATCTGGTTGAGCCGATTAACGTACTGGAACGCGCCTATGGCGAGGTCGGTTTGAAACTGATGGTGCTTGGCCTGCTGGTGACGCCATTGCGTAAATGGGCGGGCGTGAACCTGATCAAGTTTCGACGGGCGATTGGCGTAACCGCGTTCTTCTTTGCGCTTGCGCATTTCCTCGTGTTCGCCGTGTTGGACGTTCAAAGCGTCAGTCGCGTGTGGACCGAGATTGTCAAACGCCCCTATGTCACTGTCGGTATGGCGTCTTTCCTGCTGCTGGTGCCGCTGGCGCTGACGTCGAACAACCTGTCAGTGCGCAAGTTGGGCGCTGCAACATGGCGCAAGCTACATAAGTTGACCTACCCGGCTGCGATCTTGGGCGCGATACACTATCTGTGGTTGGTAAAAGGCTTTCAGATCGAGCCAATCATCTACTTAGTGGTCATTCTGGCGCTGATTGCGACACGTTACCTTCGGATTGAACGATTCCAGGGGGCCGCCAAAGCGTGAGTCGGCGTTATTTCCGGCGACTCAAAGCGCAAATCACGCTTTGAATCAGGAACGTTGCCGGGCGACTTGTGGGTCTTCCTGTGGATAACCCCATATCTTGTATGTTCTGTTTCCATTCCGCCTAACAAAGTTGCGTTGTTACCCTAGGTTCGCGACGTGAAGTTATGCCAAGCCCCTCAAAACAGGGCGAAAAATCGAATTCTGAGAAAAATAGCAAAAAGTTCAAAAAAGCACTTGCGGGTATGATCCACTAACCGTAGAACCCCCCTCACCGGCG
>CBDTYC010000372.1:0-1964 GCA_965364495.1 uncultured Yoonia sp.
GGGCGACCCGATAAACTGGGCCACGAATTCATTCTCTGGCCGCTCGTAAAGTTCGAGCGGGGTACCGACCTGTGCAATGCCCTTGTTTGCCAACACAACGATGCGGGTCGCGAGGGTCATCGCCTCGACCTGATCGTGGGTGACATAGATCATCGTGCTGTCAGGCATGGATTCCTTAAGCTGTGCAATTTCAATCCGTGTGGCGACGCGCAAGGCCGCATCAAGGTTCGAAAGCGGCTCGTCGAAAAGATAGACCTTTGGGTCACGCACAATCGAACGGCCAATGGCAACCCGCTGACGCTGACCACCCGATAGTGCCTTTGGCAAGCGATCAAGATATTCGTCAAGCTGGAGGATCTTTGCAGCGCGGGCCACGGCCTTTTCGATCTCGGCTGGCGTCTTCTTGGCCAGTTTCAGCGCGAAAGACATGTTTTCGCGCACCGTCATATGCGGATAAAGCGCATAGGACTGGAACACCATCGCGATGCCGCGCTGCGCAGGTGGGACGTCATTGACGACCTGCCCATCGATCTGCAATTCGCCGCCCGTAATGCTTTCCAAGCCCGCAATCATGCGCAAAAGCGTGGATTTGCCGCAGCCCGAAGGACCAACAAAGACGATCAACTCGCCCTTTGTGATATCCAGATTGATGTTTTTGAGAACATCAACGGTGCCGCCATAGGTCTTGGCAACGTCCGTTAGTTTCAGATCAGCCATGTCTCACTCCCCTAGAATTCATGACTTGAGCGCAAGGCAAACCTGCCAAGGCCCAAGGTGCAGTCTGCCGTCTGCGGATGTATGTGCGCTGCCCAATTCAGCCCCGATCGGGGTCCAATTGCCTTCGGGCAGATCGAAATCGGATGGCGTTTCGCTGACGTTGAAGGCGCAAAAAATCGACTGCTTGCCTGCGGTTCGCGTAAAATAGACGACATCGCCCTTGGCTTTGACGCCATCATGGCTGCCGATGCTTAGAGCGCTATGCGCATGGCGGAATGCAATTGCCTTGCGGTAGTGATGCAGCAAAGCGCCCGGCTCGTCCTCTTGGGCGGCGGCGGACATGTGCAAATGTTCTGATGCGATAGGCAACCAAGGTTTCCCAACCGAAAAGCCGCCATTCTGGTTGCTGTTTTCCCAAACCATCGGAGTGCGGCAACCGTCACGGCCTTTGAATTCCGGCCAGAATTCGATGCCATAAGGATCTTGCAGGTCCTCAAAGGCGACGTCTGCCTCTGGCAAACCCAGTTCTTCGCCTTGGTAGATGCAGACCGACCCGCGCAAACACATGATCAGCGTAGCAAACATGCGTTGTGCCGCCGGTGTCAGATCCCAGCGGCTGGCATGGCGGATCACATCATGGTTTGAAAATGCCCAGCAGGCCCAGCCATCGGATGCGACCTCGTCCACTTTGTTCATAACCTGTTCAATGCGGGATGCCGTTGGCTGATCTTTTGCCAGAAATTCAAAGGCATAGCACATTTGCATCAGGTCATCACCGGCAGTGTACTGCCCCATAATCTCTAGCCCGAGTTGGGCATCGCCCACCTCGCCCACTGCAGCGGCACCGTATGGTTCCATGACCGCGCGCAGCTTGCGCAGGAAGTCGAGGTTTTCGGGCTGGTTTTTGGAATAAAGATGCTCTTGGTGATTATACGGGTTCACCGAAGGCGCAATTGTCGCGTTCCGCTTTTCTGGCGGCAATGCGGGGTTGTCGCGCAACTGCGCATCGTGGGTGTAGAAATTGATCGTATCCAGACGGAACCCGTCACAGCCGCGGTTCAACCAGAAACGAGCGACATCCAGAAGCGCCTCTTGAACGGCGGGCGCATGGAAGTTCAGGTCAGGTTGGGACACAAGGAAGTTGTGCATATAATACTGCTCGCGCCGCGCATCCCATTTCCACGCAGAGCCCCGGAAGATTGACAGCCAGTTTGTGGGCGGCGTGCCGTCCGGGTTTGGGTCTGACC
>CBDTYC010000373.1:0-1934 GCA_965364495.1 uncultured Yoonia sp.
CCAATGACCGATGCTTCGCCCACGCGGTATCCAACAACGCATAGCCGCTGTCCTGTGGCGCCCCGTACAGCGCGACAGGCCCCGGCCATGGTTTGCCGGTGACCGCCACATAAGGGGCATGGGGGACCTCGTCGCCAGTCAATAGCGGTAGATCAAGGAAAAGGACCTCTGCAGGGATCGGGCCGACAAAAGGTCGCAGGGCCACGGCCTCTTCGCCGCCCGATTGGCTTCGGTCAATCGCGGCATCCACACGTGTGGCCTGAGCCAGCCGCAAACCGGCCTCTTCAATGCGGTCAATCCGGTAAAGGCTGGTGTTGCCCGATGCGGTCAATGCCACCACATCACCAGCGCCAATCTGGCCTTGCGAAGGTGGAAGGGCGAATTCGGCAGTGTCACGCCCGACCCGTGCCTCTTGCAGCCAGCGCGTCACGATCCGCGCGCCCTCTTTGCGGGTCAAGGCCAGCGGGACTTCGTTGCGCGTCACCGAGATTGTAGTTTCGTCGGGCATAATCGCCTCTGCCGCGATTGCGTCATAGTGCCCTTCAGCGTTCACAAATGCCAATTGCACCCTTCCTGCGATTTCGGCAGCTGCGGCCCGTGTCAGGCTAAATGCATGGTCGCGTTCCGGGTCCAGCGCCAGGTTTGCTTCAGCCAATGCGTAGTCCGCGACCGCCCGGCGATTGCGGAACACCAAGATACCGTCACGTTCAATCGCGTCAAACCCGTAGGCCAACATAAGTGGCTGCAGTGCGGAACGCCCCGTGCTTGCGTCATTGACCGTATAGCCGCGCACAATCCCGAAGAGCCCCGCAACATCATAATGCGTCACGCCAGAGCGGTCACAAATCTCTGCGACAACAGACGCCAGACTGCAATTCGACGCCCTCCCGTTCAACCAAGGCCCCGTGGCATAGGCGGCCCCATCCGACCACATGCTTTGGTTGCCCGGCCAATAGGGGTATGGTCGCGGGTCCCACCCTTTCACATGCATCCGCGCCGTATCCAGCATCCGTCCGTCATAGAGATCGGACTGCGGGTTGTTTTGTGTATCTGCATAATGGTCGCAAAGTGCCGTCAGGTACTGCAACTGCATCAGGTCATCGCGGGCACCATCTGAATAATACGGGGCGTAGTCCCCCGACACGAACGGATCCACTTGATTTGCGCCCTTGTCGACAGCGGCACAACCCATCTGCATGAACCAGACGGGTTTGCTGCGCGGCACCCAAGCTGTCGGCGTCAACCCTCTTGTGCCTGCAACACGTGGATAATGGGCATTTCCCCACCAGCCTCGGATATCTTTGCTGCGCCACACCCAAGGTTCGCCCTCGATGTCGGTTATCGGGGTCCGAAGCTGCGCATTGCGTGCCTCTGGTGTGTCGTAGGTCCAATTGTACCCTTCCCCGCCCTCTACATTGCCTTCGAGATACTCCAGATCGTAGATTGCCCCTGCCGCGCGATCACGATGACTTTCGCCATTGCGCCAATCGGACAAAGGCATCCGCGCATTCACCCCGACAAAGTCGATATTTGGATCAGCCCAAAGTGGATCAAGCGGGAAATACCTGTCGGCTGTCTGGCTTGGTGTGTAGCCGCGATATTCTTCGCCATCGGCGGCATAGCTGATTTTGCAGCCTGCCCCCAGTAATGAGCGCACGTCAGCCGCAAGACGGGTCAAAGCATCGACTGCTGGGAAATTGCCGGCAGCACCACGCACGCATGTCAGACCTTTCAGGTCGGTACCGATGCAGAACGTGTCAACGCCACCTGCGACAGCACATAACTTGGCATAATGCAGAACAAAGCGGCGGTAGCCTCCATTGGCGGGCCCGTCATAACTTATGCCAGTTTCTGTCGCAGAAATGTCAGAGACATCCGCGTCCCCGAAGAAATGCGCAATTTCGGCATCGGCAGCGGCGGTTGTATCAATCGCA
>CBDTYC010000374.1:0-1916 GCA_965364495.1 uncultured Yoonia sp.
CGTTTACGCCGCCCCTCTTTTGGTGGTTGTTTTCGCCGCGATGTTTCTAAACGAATAAGTCCGCGCTTTTCGTCTGTCCGCCGTTGCATTGGGTATGCTCGGTGTTTTGATCGTCCTGTCGCCACGCCTGTCTGTCGGGACTGCGTTGAATTCGTCCGAGACATTGGGCGCAATCGTGGTGCTGATGGGCGCAGTTCTGGCAGCCCTCGCGCAGGTCTTTGTCCGCAAACTGGTCGCTACGGAAAGTACGGCTGCGATTGTTTTCTGGTTTACCGTCACCTCGTCGGCAATGGCGCTGTTTACGTTGCCGTGGGGTTGGGTCATGCCGACCGGGTCGGTCGCGCTATTGCTGATCGCGGCTGGATTGCTGGGTGGGATCGGGCAGATTTTTCTGACATCAAGCTACCGCTTTGCAGATGCGTCCTTGGTCGCGCCTTTTGATTATACGTCGATGATACTGGCGCTGATAATTGGCTACTTCATCTTTGACGAAGTGCCGACAGGAACAATGCTTGTCGGTGCTGCCATCGTGATCCTTGCAGGCGTTCTGATCATCTGGCGCGAACGTAAGCTGGGGCTACAACGTGCGCAGCAGCGCAAGGCGACGGGTAATGTTGGTTCGTAAACTATCGGTAACCGATACCAACTTTCTTTAGCAGGCCTTTGGCTTGTTCCAACCGACGCTTCATGCCGGGTGCGGTGTCTGGCACGTGCAGTCCAAGATCGGCAAAGATAGTCCAAAGGTTGACCACATTGTCGGGGGATAGTGTCGGTGGAACATGTGCCGCCGTCCCGCCTTCAAGTGACAGCAGCTTCTGGGGGATTTTAAAGGGCAGCGACCCACGCGGAAACCCAAGCATTTTTTCTTGAACACCCGCCAACACCCGCGGGTGAACGTCGACCGCTTCGACCTTGAGGTTATGGGTCCGGAAAAAGCCGGTGTCCCAATTGATCAAAACCAAGGCGAACATATTCGCAGCACTCGGGTGCAGCGGCAACGCCTTCGGGTTCTCAAGATGCGCAATCGGGTTGCTGCGATAAAAGGCATGGGCGGCGATGGCGAAATCACATTCCGGCTGGCTAAGCATCCAGTAGATCAAACCATTATGGGCATCGCTGCGCGTGCGGCGGATTGTATCAAGCCATAAATCCTGCGGGGCATCGCGCAAAATGCGGCGCAACTTCACCTCGCTGTCAGAGACCTTGGCGCGATTCGGGTTTGGCGCTGCGTTTTGATTGTCAGGTGAGACCATGATGTAACAAACCAGAACCTTTCATACTGAATATGACGTTAACCTGTCATGCAATCAGGACTTAACTTTGGCTTGTGCTGCCTTGTTCCAATTTTTTCTGTCCTCTTATTGGCAACAATACTTTCGGCTTGGCTGGTCTTGCAGCGATATCGCGACAATGGCGACCAAAGAACGGGATTTGACCCGTAGTCCGCCGAAATGGTCCTAATTGGGCTGCGATGCAAAAAGGGGCGCGAATGCGCCCCTGTTCGTTTTCATATGTACTTGGCGTTATGCCCGCACGAGCCTTTCGTAGTCCTCGGATATCTCGCGTGTGAGCGCGCCGACTTCAAAGTTGTAGTCGCCGATTTGACCAACAGGTGTGACCTCTGCGGCGGTGCCTGTCAGCCAGCACTGCTCAAAGCCTTCAAGTTCTTCCGGCATGATGATGCGTTCGTTCACGGTCACGCCCTTGTCGCGCAGCATGCCGATGACGGTCTGACGGGTCAGGCCATTCAGGAAGGCGTCGGCGATTGGCGTGTGTACTTCGCCGTCTTTCACAAAGAAGATGTTCGCCCCTGTCGCTTCGGCCACATAGCCGCGATAGTCGAACATCATCGCGTCCGAACAGCCCTTTGCTTCCGCCGCGTGCTTGGACATCGTGGCGATCATGTAAAGGCCCGC
>CBDTYC010000375.1:0-1899 GCA_965364495.1 uncultured Yoonia sp.
AGCCTGCGACTACGCCCGAATAGGGCGGCACTTCGCCATACATGACTTCGCCGGTTTCGCGGTCCACGCTCTTGGTTGAATGACCGATGAACACACCCATGCCAAGGACGGAGCCTTCACGCACAATGCAGCCTTCGACGACTTCGGAACGCGCGCCGATAAAGCAGTTGTCTTCGATAATCGTCGGGCCCGCCTGCATAGGTTCAAGCACGCCGCCAATACCGACGCCGCCAGACAGGTGGACGTTCTTGCCGATCTGGGCGCAGGACCCGACCGTGGCCCAGCCGTCAACCATCGAACCTTCGTCAACATAAGCACCAAGGTTCACGAACGACGGCATCAAGACCACGTCTTTGGCAATATAGGCAGAGCGGCGCACGATTGACCCCGGTACAGCACGGAAGCCCGCTTTGCGCCATTCTGCTTCGCCCCAACCGTCAAATTTTGACGGCACTTTATCCCACCAGGTCGATCCGCCGTTCCCGCCGGAAATCGGCTCCATATCGTTCAGGCGGAACGACAAAAGCACAGCTTTCTTGGCCCATTGGTTCACATGCCAGCTGCCATCGTCCATTTTTTGGGCGACGCGCAGTGACCCGCTATCAAGGGCATTCAACGTGTCCTCGATCGCGTCGCGGACCTCGCCTTTGGTGGCAGTGTTGATCTGATCGCGTGCGTCCCACGCGGCTTCGATTGCTGTCTCAAGTGCGGCTGTGTTCGTGGTCATGGTAAGATCCTTTAGATGTCTGGGCCCTGCCATAAGAAACAAAGGGCCAATTGGCAATGAGAAGCAGCGCAACTAGAGTGCAAACATGAACCGCTTTGCGCACCCCTACATACCAGATCCCGCATCATGCAGCGTGTAATCCAGATCGGTTTTCACCGCTGCGGGACAAGGTCGCTGGCGCAGTTGTTTCGCAAGTCGGGCTACCTTGCGGCCCATTGGCGCGTGGCGGGGCCGAAGGGCAAAATCAACCTTGCGCGGGTGATGAAGAACAACTTGGCGGCTGGTCGCAAACCGTTGCACCGAATTGATAACTATGCATTCCTGTCTGATCTGGAGTGTTTCGAAGGCGGCAAGATCTGGTCTGGCTTCCTGCATTTCCGCGAGATTGATGCCGCCTATCCGGGCACAAAGTTTCTGCTGAACGTCCGCAACAAGGACGACTGGTTGCAATCACGCCTGCATCACCGCCGGTACGCGCAACGCTTTATCGCGGCCCATAACCTATCGGGAATAACGTCCTGTCTCGAGATGTGGTCAGCCGATTGGGACCGGCACTTGGCGGATGTGCGGCGCTATTTTGCGGACCGACCAAGTGATCTGGTTACATTCAACATCGACACAGACGACATTAGCGATTTGATCGCCCAACTGCCTGAATTCAAACTGAACCCCGACGCGTGGGATCATATAGGCAAAAGTATCCCTGAACATGTTGCCCGCAACCGCGCGGCGCTTGACACTTTTGTGGCGGAACGGCCTGATCTGAACGCCATCTAGGGCTATTGCGTTGCATCTTGGTGCGCGACGGGCAAGGTTGCAGGCAAACAAGGCAGGGAAAGACATGAACGATAACCGCTACCACCCGTTCCGCGACAGCCACCAAGACCGAGAAGAAGTCAAAGGCGTTCCTGATACGCCCCAGACCCGCGCGCCGTCTTACGCTTTGGCCTTTGCCGATGATGATTTCATGTGCCGCGAAGAACTGCGGCCTGTTCGCCTTCAGCTAGAGCTGTTGAAACCCGAAATGTTGATGGACGAGGCGGGTGTTAAGTCGACAATCGTTCTATTTGGTGGCGCACGTATTCCAGAGCCCGCCAAGAAAGATACCGCGCGCACACAAACGCTGGCTGATCTGTCGCTATATTACGAAGAAGCGCGGCGTTTTTCGAAAA
>CBDTYC010000376.1:0-1832 GCA_965364495.1 uncultured Yoonia sp.
CTGGGTCTCACCAGGAACACCGACAAAACCCAGACCGCCACGCTGGCGTTCAAGGTGGGTCCATGCCCGCACCAGACGTGTGCGCTGATAGGACAATGCGGCCATTTCGACCTGCAACACACCCTCGGAGGTCCGCGCACGGTCGCTGAAAATCTCGAGGATCAGACCGGTGCGGTCCAGTAGCTTTACGCCCCACTCTTTTTCAAGGTTGCGTTGCTGCACGGGTGTCACGGCGCCGTCGATCAAAACCAGTTCGACCTCTGCATCGTGGAATATCTGCTTGAGCTCGGCGATCTTGCCTTTTCCAAACAACTTACCAGGGTGAAGCTTGGGCAAGCGCACAATTGTTGCACCGACGACTTGCAGGTTTGGCAAGGCATCAGCCAATGCCACGCCTTCTTCCAATGCGGGTTCTGCCGCACGGCGGGACTGGTCAGATTTTAAATCGGGATGTAGCACCCAAGCCCGCGTGACGGGCTTATCATGTTCCAGCAATACTATTCTTCACCTTCATAAAGGCTGATCGGCTGCGACGGCATAATCGTCGAGATCGCACTTTTGTAGACAAGCTGGGACTGACCATCGCGACGCAAAAGCACACAAAAACTGTCGAACCACGTAATGACGCCCTGCAACTTTACGCCGTTAACCAAGAAGATGGTGACAGGCACTTTGGCTTTGCGGACGTGATTTAGAAATGCGTCTTGGAGATTTGCTTTATCGGCGGCCATAACGACACCCTCTTGTTTCTTATTATTGCGGCCAAAACGTCAGCCTATCAGGATCGAAACGCAGTATGTCGCGGCCATGGGATAGTTTCCACCCCCAAAATTCACTTTAGACGCGCAGTCTAGCGCTGCCATATCTCGGGGTTGAACAATGCGATGATCGCCAGGGTCTCAAGCCGCCCCAAAATCATTGCACCCGCCAGAATTATCTTGGCCGTATCGGGGATGCCGGAATATGCAATCGGCGTCTCGGCAGCGACCGATGCCAAGGGACCCGTCGTCGACAAGGCCGAAACCGTTAGCACAATAGATGTCTCGAATTGCACACCTGTCAAAGACAGCATCACCATCACAGCCGCGATGCTGAGCGCAAAAAGCATGAAGAACACCCATGAGATATAGGCACCTTGCTTACGAATGCGGCGCGCGTCCTTACCGCCGCCGCCGATTGATGACGGATGCAAAAGGCGTTCCTGCTCGCGTTCACCATGACGGTAAAGCGCATAAATCCGCAGCAGTTTGACGCCACCGGCGGTCGTCGCAACCCCGCCCCCGATCAGCGCCATACCGATCAGGAACAATCCCGGTGTCTGCAGTCCAGACCACAAAGTCGCACCATCCCAGAAGCGCGATTCAAAGCCTGTCGTCGTCAAAAAAGACGTCACTGTGAAAAGACCGCCCCACAGCGCGGTGCCGATCTGGTCCAGACTGGCAGATGCCGTGCTTTCGGCAGCCCCTAGAAAGTGACGCAAGAACAGCAGCAGCGTCACCGATGCAATCAAGACAAGCGCGGTCTGGAACTCCGGATCACGCCGCAACCCGCGATCAGCTTCACCGATCAAGCCGCGGCTGAACGTCAGGCGTGACAATGCAAAAACAAAGAAGCACAGGATCAGCACCTCACCCCAAAATCCGGAGCCTGCGAAGTAGAGACCGCCAATGGGCGAAATTCCCGATGTCGAAAGCGTCGACATCGCATGGATCAACGCGATATGCGGTATTTCGCCTGTGATGACCAAGCCCATCCACAACATCGTCGTCAACCCGATATAGATTGGTGTGAGCGACAATGTGTACCGGATCAAACGTTCGGACGGGTCTGCA
>CBDTYC010000377.1:0-1816 GCA_965364495.1 uncultured Yoonia sp.
CAGTGCGCTTGGCCATGCCGATCATTTTTGCAATCAAAACGTCATCGTACCAACCATCCGGCTCGGTCTTGAACTGGTCAATAAGCACGCCCAACTGCTTGGCCTCGGCTACTGTGCCGCTTGTGGTGTCCGCCTCGACAGTGATCATGCGGATGTCAAACAGCTTGGCAGGCGTATCAGCGCGATAAACCGAATTGACCAATTCGCCCGCCACCGCATCGCGGGCGGTCAAAGCGAACAATTCTGCTTTGTTGTCCGAAATAAAGTGTTTCAGAATATCCCGCGACGTCGAGAATTTAGCATGGAGCAACGGAGCGGCAACCTGGTCTAACGTTACAAGAATGAACTGCCGATTGACGCCTTGATGGTTCAGATAAAGCTTGTCACCAAACTCCTCACCGATTTCTGGTGAATACCCTGAAATATCAATATGGAACACTTTCTGCGAGGTTTCACGCCCGATAAGATGCTTCAACGCACGGTTATACCGTTCGACCAATACGGGCGAATCCACCCGAACAAGGTTGCCGAACATCAGTCCCTTCGCGATCAAACGGTGCATTTGCAGACCCTTTTCACCATGTGACGTGAACCCATCTGCGCGGCAACCCTGCAACCGACAAGATCATTACAGGCGCCCAGATCAACCCCGACATAAGCCCCAATCGACCAAAAGTAACAAGGTTTGCAGCCAAGCCTTGATCCGCCAACTGCGCCACCTGAAGCCCCTGAAAAAGATAGAGGCACCAGAAAAAGACGCCCGAAACAGCAATCAAAACCAGCGTCGATAGAAAGGCATTCACCATTAAAGGCCTTACACCTTCAGGCAGCAGCCGTGCCCACAGCTGTGGCACAAAAAATCCGACAACCGCAAGGAACACCGCCGGCAAGATCAGCCCATCTGACAGCAGCGCCCCCATCTTAGCCTTTCCCTTCCAGATAGCGCTTTTTCGCAATCTCCTGGCGGCCAAAGTCACGAACCATCGCGTCAATCGCGACCTCATCGGACTTGTCGGCATAGCGGAATTCACTGTCAGCGTATCGGTTGATCTCTTGGATCAGCATTTCGACTGTAATCGGTTGGCGCAACTCCGATATCATACTTTTCTTGGTCTCGTAGTCCTTGAAAAGGAACAGGTCCGGTTCCTCCATCCATTCATCAGGCAGCTCGAAATCCATCGCGCGCACTTTGACGGCATCGGTAATGTTTTTGATCGCCCTGCCAGTGAAACGCGGATCGGCCTCTTGAATACCCTTTAGGTAGGTTCCCAACTTCGCAATCGTGTCCAGCTTTCCGATTTGCGCGTTCACTTTTTCAAAGACCTTCTGCAACCCTTCTTCATGAGGGCGCGCGTGGCTTTCAAATGATGCAGCGACAGCTTTCTTGATCTCTTGGGCACTAAAGACATCATGGGCACCAACGGGAATGTCGTGGTTCTTGCCCATCAGAAGGAAGAGAATATCAATATAATCCTCACGCGTTTGCGGCCCATCAACCAAAAACCGTGCGCCCGCCCGCTGGCGCAGGGCGTCATCGACATTCTCGGGATAGTTCGAAAACATGCCAAAGGTGCAATTGCCGCGCACAACGGTATTGGCACCTGCAAAACTTTCCATCAGCACCGCCGTGATTTCAAGCTGCCCCGCAGACGACTGCCTGTCGCCACGCTTGCCTGCCAATTGGTCAATGTCATCAATGGTGCCAAAACCGATGACGCCGGGGTCTAATACGTTGTTGATAAAGGCTTTCGCGTTCTGGCCCGACTTGCCCTGGTAGCTGTCGATATTGTCTGTCGACAGGTTCTGATACCGAAAC
>CBDTYC010000378.1:0-1750 GCA_965364495.1 uncultured Yoonia sp.
TGCCAAGATATGCGGAGATTGGGACATGAAATTCAGCATTGAACGTGCGGTGCTTTTGAAGGCAGTGGCACAGGCCCAGTCAGTGGTCGAACGGCGCAATACAATTCCGATTCTGGCGAACGTCCTGATCGAGGCCGAGGGCGATGACGTGCATTTCCGCGCGACCGACCTTGATATCGAAGTTGTTGATCGCGCACCTGCCAAAGTAGAGAGGGCGGGGGCCACAACAGTTTCCGCGGTCACCTTGAACGAGATCGTGCGCAAATTGCCGGATGGTGCGCTGGTCACATTGACCGAAGACGGCGCATCCGGCCGCTTGACGATCGAGGCGGGGCGCTCGAACTTTTCGCTGGCGACATTGCCCAAAGAAGATTTCCCGGTGATGGCATCGTCCGAATATGCCGCGAATTTCTCGGCACCTGCGCCAGTGTTGCGCCGCTTGTTTGATAAATCCAAGTTCGCAATTTCGACAGAAGAAACCCGCTACTACCTTAACGGCGTCTATATGCATGTCGCTGAAAGCGATGGTGGCAAAGTCCTGCGCTGCGTCGCAACAGATGGTCATCGCCTGGCCCGCATTGACGCTGATTTGCCTGCAGGTGCGGCTGACATGGCGGGGGTGATCGTACCGCGTAAAACTGTCGGCGAATTGCGCAAGCTGTTGGACGACGATGAAATGAAGATTGCCGTGTCGGTATCCGAGACAAAGATACGCTTTGCCACACCAGACATAACGCTGACATCCAAGGTGATCGACGGCACCTTCCCCGACTACACCCGCGTGATCCCGCAGGGCAACACACGCAAGATGGAGGTCGACGCCAGCGAATTCGCCAAGGCTGTTGATCGTGTGGCAACCGTTTCTTCTGAACGTTCACGTGCTGTTAAGCTGACAATCGACGAAGATCGTCTGATCTTGTCCGTCAATGCGCCCGATAGCGGGGCGGCCGAAGAAGAATTGGCCGTGGCCTACAGCGACGAGCGGCTCGAGATCGGGTTCAACGCGAAATACCTGTTGGAAATCGCCAGTCAGGTTGACCGCGAGAACGCTGTCTTCATGTTCAATTCGTCGGGTGACCCGACGCTGATGCGCGAAGGCAATGATACCTCTGCTGTCTATGTCGTGATGCCGATGCGCGTTTGACGCGCCAAAGCGGCATTCCCTTGGGCCATGCTCTGATGTGGGGTGAACGCTGCCAATGACCAAGCTTGCCTTGTCAGAGTTGAAATTATCCCATTTCCGGTCGCACAAACGTGCGGCTGTCGCGCTTGATACGCGCCCTTTGGCAATTTTCGGGCCCAACGGCGCAGGCAAGACCAACTTGATCGAGGCGATATCGCTTTTATCGCCGGGGCGTGGATTACGCCGCGCTGGGGCAGATGATCTGACCCGCAGGCCCGAAGCGCTGGGCTGGAAGGTCACAGGGGTTTTGCGGTCTCTGCATCAAACACACGAGTTGGAAACGTGGGCCGAAGCGGGCAATCCACGCCAGCTGCGTATTGATGGCAAGGCAGCACCACAAGTGGCGCTCGGGCGGATCGCGCGTATCTTATGGCTGGTCCCTTCAATGGATCGGTTGTGGATTGAAGGGGCGGAAGGACGCAGGCGCTTTCTGGACCGCGCCACTCTGAGTTTCGAGCCGACCCATGCCGAAGCTGTGCTATCTTACGAAAAAGCCATGCGCGAACGTAACCGGTTGCTAAAGGACATGGTGCGCGACGCGCATTGGTACACCGCAATTGAGGCGCA
>CBDTYC010000379.1:0-1679 GCA_965364495.1 uncultured Yoonia sp.
TGAAGAAGACCCCCACCAGAACCACGCCCACGATGATCCATGCGCCATATCGTTTATTGCTTTTTTGTGCCATTTAGCTGAACGCTCCACCCGCTGATTGGCGCATGAATAAGGGGACCAGTGCAGGGGCGCAAGGGTCAGAGCGTCAGTGATGACAGCCTGTTGAAAAGGGTGGCGACACCGTCGCGGTCAATGTTGGCAAAAGCGATGCGCATTTGCCGTTCACCACCGGGCAAATCATCGGGCATAAACATGGTCCCCGGTAGCAATAGAATGCCGGCCTGTTTGACCAGAAGGGGGGCCAGATCCGCCGAGGACATGTCGAAAGGATGCTGAACATAAGCAAAGTAAGCGCCGCAGCCCAAAAGCTCCCAGCCTTTGTCGGCCAGAACATGGAAATGATCTGTAATCGCTGCCCGCCGGTCAAGGATTTCAAGCCTTTCGCCAGCCAGCCAGTCGCCAAGATTTTGCATCCCCCAAAGCGCCGCGCGCTGGCCCAGTTGGTTGGGGCAAATTGTGACCGTGTCCAGAAATTTCTCGATCTCGGCCAGTCGTTCAACGCTGGCAATCACAGCACCGACACGATGACCTGTCAGACGGTAAGCCTTTGAGAACGAGTAAAGCTGGATCAATGTGTCATGCCAGTTGGGATCGGCGAACAGATCATGCGGTGCACCTTGGCGGCTGTCAAAGTCGCGGTAGGTTTCGTCCACAATCAACGCGATCCCGTGCGCGCGCGCTAGATCCATAAAAGCACGCAATGTTTCGCTTGGGTATTCGACACCGCAGGGATTATTCGGGCTGACCAGCACAATCGCACGGGTGCGCGGCGTGATCAGCTTGGCGGCCTCTGCGGCGTCAGGAATCATGCCTTGTCCGGCCAAAAGCGGCACAGTCTTGACGCCCGACATATCCAGCCACATGCGGTGATTGAAATAGTACGGGACGGGCACGATAACTTCGTCACCCTCTGCGCAGAGTGTGGCAATTGATGCGGCAAACGCCTGATTGCAGCCAGAGGTGATTGCGACCTGTTCAGGTGTGACAGTGCCGCCATAGCTTTCGGTCCATTGCTTGGCGACTTCTGCGCGCAAAGCGGGCAGGCCAAGGACGGGTCCGTATAGATGTGCCTCGGCATCGTTGATCACGATATCGGCCATCGCGTGCCGCAAAGGGGCAGGGGGTGGATCAACGGGGGCCGCTTGGCTGACATTCAAAAGCGGGCGATCCGCCGGGTGGGTGACCCCATCCAGCCAGCGCCGTGCCTCCATCACAGGTGGGGCGAAAGTGCTGGCTGTGCGAGAGAGTGTCATCGCGATCTCCGGAAACATGGCGGGTTTGGGCCGCTTTGCTGCGTTTCTGTGCCTTTGGCAGGGGGACCTTGCCTAACGGACAGGACTATCAGTCTTTGCCGCGGTAAGGTTCAACGTATTGAAGCGCCATATCCCACGGGAAGAAAATCCATGTGTCCTGACTGACCTCGGTGATAAAGGTATCAACCTGCGGGCGTCCTTTGGGCTTTGCATAAACAGTTGCAAAATGCGCTTTCGGATACATCGCACGGACCAGCTCTAGGGTTTTGCCGCTGTCGACAAGATCATCAATAATCAGGATGCCCGTACCGTCGCCCATCAAGGCAGCGTCTGGCGCCTTGAGAACCATTGCCGACGACTGGTCCT
>CBDTYC010000380.1:0-1675 GCA_965364495.1 uncultured Yoonia sp.
CGAGGATATGCTGCAAGAGAAATAGCCGCACGTACATAAGGCCGCTAAGTCCCGCAAAGCAGACCTCTACGCAAACCTCCGTGAATGCCCGCTTTGCGTTGATTTATGGGCCGTGACCCTAGTCATCGACCGGGTTTTGCATATCAACATCAAGCGCAGGGTCAGGGTCCGTGATCCAGATCGACAGAATGCCCGCCGTCATCGCACCGACACCCAGCAAGACCAGCGTATAGTTCACGACCCAGCCCACAAACGGGATAAAGTTCAACACTGCGACAACCACGATTGCCAGTGCGACCGTGACCAGCTTCATCAACAGCGTTGGCTCGGGCGGGCCGTCAAACGCCAGCAAGACACGGCGCGCCACGGCATAAGCGGCCAGCAAATATCCCAAGGTCCACGCGACAATGATCGCCAGCAAGGCGAACGGCACAAAGGGGATGCCCACAATTGTCATGGCCGTAATCGGCACCATCCCGAACAGCGACGACAGGCCGATCACCCCCAGCACAAACGTCTGCAATGGCTGGCGCGTGACCCGACGGCGCATCTTTTCAACGCGGGCCTCCGCGAAGGTCAGGAAGATCGCAGCAAGCACAAGCAGAAAGATCGCCGAAATCAGGAACGCCGAAAACATCGACAGCCAGACTGGCAACACCGGCATATCAACGGCATCCCAACTGCGGTCGAATTCGCGGTACATCTCGCCACGGTCCAAGACCTCTAGCGTGATGCGGGCAGCGGGGATCACCCGCTCTGGCACCGTATGACCTTCGCCTGTGGACAAAAGCAGCGTCCCGTCGATGCGGGCCTCCGGGCCATAGGTGACAGTTTCGGCCACGATCCATGCATCACCCGAGACCGGCGCATTCAGATGGACAATGCCACCAAACGCAGTCAGCGCGCCGGAAACCGGACCTTCGATTGTCAGGGTGCGGCCAAAAAACCGCAGATTGCCCGCGACAGGTGCGGCGGATGTGCTGCGCACACTGAATCCGGCGGCGGTGACATCCTCGCCCACGGGGGCGCTGATGTTGACCGAACTCCCGGCTGCGTAAAGATCGCCACCGGTCTGCGCGCTGATGTTCACATCATAGCCCGCGGCATGGATATCGCCGCTTGCGCTGCCGGATGTCGTGATCACGCTGCCTGCGGCAAAAACGTCGCCTGTTGCGGTCAAACTTTGCGTCACGGCCTCGCCTGCGGCGTAAGTATCGCCACCATGCACACGGCTGACGGTTTCGGCCAAACCCGGTCCGGCAAGCGCCAGACTGGTAATGGCGGCTGTCAAAATATGTCGCATAAGAAATTCCTTTGCCCATCAATTTTCACCCCCATTGGTAGGGCATCAGGCGGCACTTCAGATTGAGCAATATCAAAAGCCGCCCCGCATTTACGCGCTAGGCAAAGGAACAGGCGCACCGACGCGCCCAACTGAAACCGGAGACTGAAAATGCAAACGAACCTCCCCCCTGCGCCGTCCAAGGGCAGCGAACCGCTGCCTTTCTTTGAACAGCTTCACCAAGAGATGGAGCAGCTTTTCGACCGCTTTCGCGGCTACCCGCCCGTTGCTAACGCACTGCCGCGCCTTGGGTTCGGCGACGGCTTGCACCCCGCGATCGACATGGCCGAAACCGATGATGCCATCGAAATTACCGCCGATATTCCCGGCGTA
>CBDTYC010000381.1:0-1668 GCA_965364495.1 uncultured Yoonia sp.
ACGCAGGGGCTTAGGAACGACAAAAACCCCGCCAAAAGGGCGATTACCATCGCGGGTAGCAAAGCCGCATCAAAGATCAGCGCAGTATCAAGCATGGGTTATCCCTTCGCACTCTACCTAAGCCAGCCATGCCGATAGGTCACGCTGCAAACGGTCACAAGTTGGTGGACAAAATGAAATATCAGACCTAGGTCACGTTTATGGATTTTGATGCCGACCTTGATGCAAAGGGGCTGCTATGCCCCCTGCCCGTTTTGAAGGCGCGCAAGCGGCTTCAAGCGCTTGGCGCAGGTCAAGTGCTTCGGGTTGAAGCAGACGACCCCGCCGCGATTATCGATGTACCCCATTTCTGCAGCGAAGCGGGTCACACGCTGGTCAGCACCCAGGATCTGGGCACGGCACAGGTCTATTTCATCCGCAAGGCCTGATCGACGATTGCGTCGAAACCGGCGTCACCACCAAAGCCCAGGTTGTGCGCAAGCGCGGTGTCAAAAAGCGTCGGCCATGTGCCAACAATTGCTTGGATTTTTTCGTCGGGCGACATTTCGATCAGATCAGCGGCCTCGCCCGCATGGGCGCGCAAGGCCGCGATCATCTCGGCCACCTTCACCCGTAAACCGGGTACATTGACCGCCCCGAACAGCGGCCAGTCGGACGTTGGCACACAAGCCGCATGCCGCAGTGCCGTTACAGCGGCCATAGGCGAAGCCACCCACATCGCCATATCTGGGTCAACGGGACAGATTGCAGGCAATCCGGCCAGCGGTTCGCGGATAATAGACGAGGCAAATGAAGACGCCGCTGCGTTCGCTTTGCCCGGGCGCACCATGACTGTCGGTAAACGCAAAGTCCGTGCATCAGCCCAACCGCGCCTGCGATAGTCAGCCATGACAAGTTCGGCCATCGCCTTGGTCACGCCATAAGTGTTTTGGGGCTGGATTTGTGTGGATTCCGTTAGCGGTTCTTGCGGGTTGCCACCATAGACGGCCAGTGACGAGGTACCGATGACCGGCACGCCGGGGGCCACGGCCTTTGCAGCCTCGAGCACTGCAGTTGTGCCGCCCAGATTGACCCGCATGCCCAGCTCATAATCCGCCTCGGCCTGTCCGCTGACGACGGCCGCAAGATGGTAGATCAAGACCACATCATCGGGCATTTGCGCGCGCACTTCGGCGGCGTCGGCAATGTCAATTGCCGCAAACCGCGCGTTTTCGATCACAGGCACGACCGCGCCCGCGCGATCCCATAAATGCAGTCTTGGATTGGAAAGACGCCGCCCATCGGGCAGCGTCACGCCGTTTTCACGGATCTTTTTTGCAAGTGCTGCACCAAGAAAGCCGCAGCCTCCTGTGATGACGACACTTCCGGACATTAGCGGCCCAGTGACCACCAGCCCTTGCGCTTGGGCTGATCAGAGGCAGGTTCGGCTTCTGGTTCTTCCGCCGGTGTCTCGGCGGTAGCGACGGGCGCTGGTTCTGGCTGAACCGCTGCCACGGGTTCCGCAGCCACAGGTGCCGGTTCATCAGCGGCCTCGGTCACAGCAACAGGATCGGCCTTTGGCTTGGCGCGGCTCTTGCGCTTCGGCTTTGGCTTTTCTTCGGCAGCCGGTTCTTCAACCGTTTCGGATGCCGTAGCATCGGCAGGTGCTGCATCTTCTGCAACAGGTTC
>CBDTYC010000382.1:0-1577 GCA_965364495.1 uncultured Yoonia sp.
TTACAAACCCGCTTGTCGTAGCTTTCAGTCCGTATTCACCAAAGCTGACGCGGTTACCGACCTGCGCCATACCGCGATTACGGCCCTTCATCTGCTTTCTGAATTTTGTTCGTTTTGGCTGCAACATTACTCAGTACTCCTAGTTGGCGCTTTTTGTGCTGCCAGCGTTTTCAGCTTTATTTGCATAAAGGTCGAACACCTCGCCTTTATAAATCCATACTTTCACACCAAGGATGCCGTAAGTTGTAGCGGCCTCTACCAAGCCATAGTCGACATCTGCACGCAGTGTATGCAGCGGAACCTGGCCTTCGCGATACCATTCGCTACGGGCAATATCAGCACCGTTCAGACGACCCGAAAGCTTGACCTTGATACCCAGGGCGCCCAGGCGCATTGAATTACCAACTGCCCGTTTCATCGCACGACGAAACATGATGCGTCGCTCGAGCTGTTGGGCAATTCCTTCCGCTACCAACTGTGCGTCCAACTCGGGTTTGCGAATCTCGGCCACTGAAATGTGGGTCGGAACCCCCATCAGCGCAGAGACATCGCGACGCAAACGCTCAATATCCTCACCTTTCTTACCAATAACGATTCCCGGACGTGCCGTGTGAATGGTAATGCGGGCTGTTTTCGCCGGCCGCTCGATCTGAATCCTGCTAACGGCAGCCTGCTGAAGACGCTTTTGCAAAAATTCCCTGACCGCAAGATCAGAATTCAACATTTCTGCGTATTCGCCTTTTTCGGCATACCAGGTTGAATTCCAGTCCTTGGATATGCCAAGGCGGATGCCGATTGGATGTACCTTTTGACCCATAATATTTGTCCCGGTCTATTCGCTGTCGGCCACAGTCAACGTTATGTGACTGGTGCGTTTCAAAATTCGTGTGCCGCGCCCTTTTGCACGTGCCCTGCCCCGCTTCATCGTCGGGCCCTCGTCTACCATGACGGCAGCGATCGTCAATTCATCGATATCCGCGCCGTCGTTGTGCTCGGCATTCGCGATTGCAGAAAGCAGCACTTTTTTCATGATCCGGGCAGCCTTCTTGGTGCTGAAAGCCAGCAGTTGTTCTGCTTTTTCAACCGGCATGCCACGCACCTGGTCTGCTACCAGGCGTACCTTTTGCGCAGATATTCTCGCGCCTCTTAATCTTGCTGTTGCATTCATAACTCTTTACCTACTTGACCTTGCGATCACCGGAATGACCCCTAAAGGTCCGGGTCGGCGCAAATTCACCGAGTTTATGACCGATCATCTGATCATTGATCAGGATCGGCACGTGCTGACGTCCGTTGTGTACGGCAATTGTCAAGCCCACCATTTCAGGCAGAATCATTGAACGCCGTGACCACGTCTTGATGGGACGCTTGTTGTTGGTCTCAACTGAATCCGCCACTTTCTTGGCCAGGTGATGGTCAATGAAAGGTCCTTTTTTAATCGATCGTGCCATGATAGCTATCCGTTATTTGCCTGACCGACGGACGATGTACTTGTCCGTACGCTTATTACTGCGAGTCTTGTATCCCTTGGTAGGAACACCCCAGGGTGAAACCGGATGACGACCACCCGATGTGCG
>CBDTYC010000383.1:0-1536 GCA_965364495.1 uncultured Yoonia sp.
ATGGCCTTATGGCCGGATTTGTAGGGCCGGGACCGCAGACCAATCTGGTCGGTGCGGTCTGGATTATCGCCTTTGGGTGGATTTGGATTCAAGGCCTGCGTGAGGCGGAAAGCGGATCATGACGATAAACTTCCAGACATGGATGAAGGCTGTTTGGCTTAGCATCATGGAACCCTCTAACATGGCGCAAAAGGTCATCGCGTTGAACTTGCCGCAACAGGCACTCTGGACGGGGCTTGCGCTGGTGGCTGTGCTGAATGTGGTGCTATTGGCGCTGCTTCAGATGTTGTCGCCCGCGCCCATCGTCTTTGAAGAGCAGGCCTTCGCCTTGTCGCCTTTCGCTTATGTCGCGATCATCGGGATTTTTCTGGTTATGCTCGTCGGCGGCACCTATTACATCGGTAAGATCATGGGTGGCGTGGGTACATTTGCCGCAACCCTGACAATTATCGTCTGGTTCCAGTCGATTAGCCTGACCCTGGAAGCGATTCAGCTGGTGCTGGTGCTGATTAGCCCCGCTGTGGCGTCTATCTTCGGGATGTTGTCGCTGGGTGCTTTAATCTGGTGCATTGTGAATTTTGTGAATGTCCTGCACGGGTTTCAGAACTTGGGCAAGGCGCTCGCTGCAATCTTGCTGGCGTTAATCGGGACCGCACTAAGCGCGGGCATCGTCATTACAATTCTGGGTGTTGGCCCTGCAATGGGGACAGTATGACCTTTAATGTTGATAGAATTCGCGCTGATTTTCCCATTCTGGGGCGAACGGTGAATAACAAGCCTTTGGTCTATCTTGATAACGGCGCGTCTGCGCAAAAGCCGCAGGCCGTGATCGATGCCGTGACGCGCGGGTATGCCGAAGAATATGCCAACGTGCACCGCGGGTTGCATTATTTGTCGAACCTTGCGACCGAAAAATACGAGGGCGTGCGCGGGATTATTGCGCGCTTCCTGAATGCACCTTCAGAAGACGAAATCATCATCAACTCGGGCACGACCGAAGGCATCAATATGGTGGCTTACGGATGGGCAATGCCGCATATGCAGGCGGGTGACGAGATCGTTTTGTCCATCATGGAGCATCACGCCAACATCGTTCCGTGGCACTTTTTGCGCGAACGTCAGGGCGTTGTGATCAAGTGGGTCGATGTCGATGCGAATGGTGATCTGGACCCCCAAAAAGTCATTGATGCCATTGGCCCAAAGACAAAACTGGTCGCAGTGACACATATGTCCAACGTTTTGGGTACGGTTGTCGATGTCAAAGCCATCACCGCAGGCGCACATGCAAAGGGCGTACCGGTCTTGGTTGATGGCAGTCAGGCAGCTGTTCATCTGCCGGTCGATGTGTCCGACATTGGCTGTGATTTCTACGCAGTGACGGGTCACAAGCTATATGGTCCTTCCGGATCGGGCGCGATCTTTGTGTCAAAGGCCCGCATGGCCGAGATGCGCCCCTTTATGGGCGGTGGCGACATGATCCGCGACGTGACCCGCGACACCGTGACATGGAATGATCCGCCGATGAAGTTCGAGGCG